>NZ_RZOF01000094.1:0-18550 GCF_003998955.1 Mesorhizobium sp. M4B.F.Ca.ET.017.02.2.1
CCATATCGCTGGTCGAGCTTCAGCCCGGCGCATCTCGCCATCAGGTCGAATTCGGGCGGATGGGCCAGCCGCAGCCTAAGCGGAACCATGCGGACCATATCATTGCCGATATCGATGTGTGACAGGTCGAGCACCTGACTGACCGGATCATATCTGCAGGCCGCGATGTGGACCGATCCGGTGCCGGGATGTGAGACTTCGACGAAGCCGCCGTCGTCCCGCTTCGGCGCCGTGGGGACCCGGCATTCGAGCAGGAAAACGCCATCCTCATCAAGGTGCCGGGCCGCATTCTCGAAGCACCTGACCTGACCGTCCTGGGTGATCACGTTGCCGATCGAATTGAACACCAGATATACAACGCCGTAGCGGCGACCCATGTCGACCGCCGTCATGTCGCCATTGACGACCTCGATCTCCGATCCGCCCGGCTTCTCCCGCAGTACCTCGATCATGTCGGGCGAAAGTTCGATGCCGTCGACCCGCAGGCCGACGGCCGCCAGCGGCAGGGCGATCCGTCCTGTGCCGACGGCAAGCTCGAGGCAGTCGCGTCCACCCGCGATCTCCTTCAGGAATCGAACAGTCTCATCCTCGTCGCCGCGCAGCTCATCGTCGTAGCGCTTCGCAACGTCGCCGCGAAAGCTGTCTTCAGGCCTGAACCCTTCCATGTCGTGTTCTCCGGTAGCCGCCGCACCCCGCAAGGATGTGCAACGCCTCCGGCAAGCCTCGCGTTCCCGTGGAAATTCGCCAGGTGCTTCCCCGCATTTGAAGTCTGGACTTCATTTGAGAGAAGCATCTCCGCGATCACCGTCGATGCTCAGACATATGTAACATCCCAAGATTGAGATATATTGCCGCCGCATCCTTGGTCGGACGCTCGTGGAAGGGGGCACGACATGCAGGCAGTGCCGATATCGCATCCGGGGGAGCAACCTGCGGTCGGGACCATATCCTCCCTGACCGGATCCTCCCCGACCTTGTCATCCTTTACCGGCTATCCGGCCGCCGTGCTGTGCTGGCTTCTGTCGGCTGGCGTCTATATCGCGGCCAAGTGGGTGGCGCCGGAAATGCCGCCCTGGGGGCTATGCTTCTGGCGGCTGACGCTCGCCTGCGCCATCCTGCTGCCGATCGTGCATCGCCACCACGGCGCGATGATAACGCTGCTGCGGGCGCGGTCGCTGGAGATCGTCGCCGTCGGCGCCATCGGCCTCACGCTCTGCCAGGGCATGATCTATCGCGGCCTCAACGAGACCGATGCCAGCACCGCAGGCATCATCATGGCGCTGTCGCCAGTCATGACGATGGTGCTCGCCCGTTTCGTGCTTGGCGAGCCGCTCGGGCTTTGGAAGTCGCTTGGCGCGCTGGCCGCCCTTGCCGGGATGCTGGTGATCGTCGCGCATGGCGACCTGACGGCGCTGCTTCGCCTGAGCTTCAGCCCCGGCGAATTGTGGATCGTCGGCAGCGCGTTCTGCTGGGCCCTCTACACCGTGCTCGTGCGGCGCGCCAAATTCGGCATCAAGCTCCTGCCGTTGGTCGTGCTCCTGTTGGGGGCAGGCGCGCTGGTCGCCTTGCCTTTCCATTTGTGGGAATTGTTCAACGACGAACGCTCCGCCATGAATGGCGACGGCTTGCTGGCACTTGCCTATCTGGCGGGCCCGGGCGGCGCCTTGATGTACTATCTCTACAACCGAAGCGTGGAAACGCTCGGCGCGAGCAGGGCGAGCATGCTGCTCTACCTGCAAACCGTGTTCGTCGCCATACTCGCCTACCTGCTGCTCGGCGAGAGCCTGCATGACTACGATCTCGTTGGCGCGGCCTTCATCGTCGCCGGGATCGTGCTCGCCACCGTGGTCAAGCCCGGCGCAATTCCAGGAAAGGCGTGAGACGGTTCCCGTCCGCAATCGCGCAAAACCCAAGCCGATCCCGCCCGCATAGGGTGGCTGCGGCCCGCGCCTCAAAAAATCTGATAGCCTGTGTCGGACTGGCCGGGCCCCGCCCGTCCTTGGGGCATCGGACAGCAATCAGAAAGGACATTCGATATGCCGAGCACCGTACGTTTGCACCGCGTTCTGGCGACCAAGCCGGAGAAGGTCTACCGCGCATTCACGGAAGCGGACGCGCTGGCGAAATGGCTTCCGCCGAACGGTTTCACCTGCACGGTGCACAGCTTCGACGCAAAGGTCGGCGGCACGTTCAAAATGTCCTTCCGCAACTTCACGACGGGCGACAGTCATTCTTTCGGCGGCGAGTATCTCGAACTCGTTCCGGGCGAGCGCCTGCGCTACACCGACAGGTTCGACGATCCCAACCTTCCGGGCGAGATCCAGGTCACCGTGATCCTGAAGAAGGTATCGTGCGGCACCGATCTCGATATCACGCAGGCCGGCATCCCGGACGCCATCCCGGTCGAGGCCTGCTATCTCGGCTGGCAGGAGTCGCTCCGCAACCTGGCAAAGCTCGTTGAGCCCGAGATCAATCAGTAGGCGCTTAAAGCCGCCGGGCACGAAAGCTGGAAAGAAGAATTGATGGCGCCGAGGCCGAAACTGCTGATCTCCCCCCTTTGTGGGGGAGATGGTCGGTAGACCAGGGGGCGCTGTCCCGCCAGCATAGAAGGGATCGCTGCCTCCGCACACCTCGCATGGGTGGCGCCTGATTTGACATCATTGTCGCTGCGGGCGGCTTAGGTTAGGCTTTTCTGGGGCACTAACCAGGGGCGTGCCAAGAATGCTTTTGCCATTCTTGCGTTGGCCTATAACTCGTCACCATCACGGTCTGGGCAGGCTGAGATGGATAGCTCTCTTTGCACCCGTCATCCTGTTGTCCGGCTACGTCGCCTACGGCTTTGTCGGCATCCGGATCGACTCGCCGGTGACAGCCCTCAGGCACCTTGCCGCTTTCCCGAACTGTACCGCCGCTCGCTTCGTTGGTCTGGCTCCGGCGCGCCGCGGACAACCCGGCTATTGGTCGACGCACGACGCCGACCGCGACGGGATCGCCTGCGAGCCATGGCGCGGCGGAAGCGCCGGCGGTGTCAGGGTCCACCGCTACTGGAGCACCGGTCGCCGGTAGGGTGGGAATTGGCCAACTACAGCTCCTTCTCCGCCAGTTCGCGGAACTCATCCGGCACCGAGCGCGCCGCCTCCAGCGCCGCCGCGCCGTAGCCGACCGCCTCCTTGCCGAAACGCTGGCGGATCCTGTCTATCGCGCGGTCGGCGCCGAAGCGGGCGAGGCCCTTGCGGCTGCCGGGCTTCAGTCTCTCGTCGGCAAGCCCGAGCGGCAGTTCGAGCTGCAGCTCCGCACTTTCCTCCAGATGCGAGACGGAGATCGCGAGCAAGGAGATTTCCCTCTCATGCCGGTTGGCGGCGAGCACGCCGCGCACCAATTCCTCGGCGATCTCGGCCAGCATTGCTGTTGCCTGGATCGGCTGCTCCAGCGTCACGGAGCGGGTGACGGCGCGCATGTCGGCGAAGCGCACGCGCACCGTAACCGTGCGGCCGGGCCGCGCCTTGGCGCGCAGGCGGCTCGCCACACGATCGGCGAGATGCAGCAGCGTCGGCACGAACACCCGCGCCTCCGCCGGCTTGCGGCCAAGCGCCGACTGCGCGCCGGCCGAGTGTGCCCGCCGGTGCGTCTCCAGCCGGCGCGGGTCTCGGTTCCAGGCGAGGGCGGCGAGCTTTTCGCCGGCGGCCGGGCCAAGCAGGCGTTTCAGCGCGCCGCCATGGCTGCGCGCCAATTGCCCGATGGTCTCGACGCCGATCTCGGCGAGCCGCGCCCGGGTCGCCGGGCCGACGCCCCACATCAGCGATACCGGCAGGTCGTGCAGGAAGGCGATCTCCGTGCCGGGCTCGACCACCACCAGCCCGTCGGGTTTTGCAACCTGCGAGGCGATCTTGGCCAGGTGCTTGGTGCGCGCGACGCCGATAGAGATCGGCAGGCCGAGCTCGGCCTTCACCCGCCGCCGGATGGCGCGGGCGATCTCGTCGGGCGGTCCGAACAGATGCGTGCAGCCGGCGACGTCGGCGAAGGCCTCGTCGATCGAGATGCGCTCGACCAGCGGCGTGAAATCGTCGAGCACCTTGATCGCCGCGTCGCCGAGCCGCTGGTACTCGCTGAAGCGGCCGCCGACGAAGATCAGGTGCGGGCAGAGTTCGCGCGCCTTGCGGCCGGGCATGCCGCCGCGAACGCCAAAAACCTTGGCCTCATAGGAAGCCGCAAGCACCACGCCGCCGCCGACGGCGATCGGCTTGCCCCTGAGCGACGGGTCGAGCAGCTGCTCGACCGAGGCATAGAAGGCGTCGAGATCGGCATGCAGGATGGTGGCCGCTGTCGCCTGACTTTGCGTCATCCGTGGCGCCCATTCACCTTGCGGCGTTGCAGCATTAGCAACATCTGTTCGAAGGAATTGTTCTCGAACAAAAAGAGAACAAACGGGGTCTCTTGTCAAGCGGCATCGGACCGCCGGCGACGGTGGGATCTGCGACCTGTCACGAGGATGCGGGATCCAGCCGGAATCTCGTTTTTTTGCCACGTCGAGCACGCGTCGGGAGCGCACGTGCAGCATCGACCAAGGTCGATGCCGAGAGGCAGGAACATCGTCCGGCCGACGGCGTTACTGCGTGGTAGGGACGCCGTTTGCGGGAGGCCTGACATGGGCCAGTTCGAGATCACGGACCTCGTCTATATCGTCGATGCTTGCGCCACCGGAAGGGCCGCCGGGCGGCTCGTGTCGATGGCACGGGCGGTGGAGGAACTGCGCGTGCTGACCGGCGATTTCATCTCGCCGGACGAGGTGGCGGCGAACGAACTGTCGGCCGTGGCGCTTGAGCGCGGTTGCGCTGTGCTGTTCGACGAGCAGCCTGGCGCTGACATCCTCAGGGCGCCGTAAGTCCGATATACGCTGCTATATGTTGGGCGCCGCTCGGGGGTGGCGTCCATCACAACTTATTGAAAAATTGGGCTTTCAGCCCGGCAAGCGACAAGTCGAGCAAAAATCTTAGCCATTCGTTTATGCATGTTTGCTCATATGGAAGCATGGCATCGCGCACCCGTTTTTTCATGGGGACCTTTCGCCGCCTGCTGGGAGCCAGCGGCGCGGGCGGCAATGTCGCCGTCATCTTCGCATTCGCCTTGCCGGTCGTCGTTGGCGGCGCCGGCCTGGGTGTCGAGACCTCGCTCTGGTACTACAGCAGCCTGAAGCTGCAGGCGGTGGCCGATGCCGCGGCCTATGCCGGCGCGCTCGAGAAGATCGCGGGTTCCGACAACCCGACCATCGTCGCCGCCGCCACGCAGTCGGCGACCTCGAACGACTTTGTCGCGCCGGGCACGATAGAGGTCAACACGCCGCCATTGTCCGGCCCGAACACCGCCAATAAGGCGGTTGAGGTCATCGTCAAGCACAACCTCGATCGCTACTTCACGGCCATTTTCAACAGCGCCCCGGTTCCGCAGCAGGCGAGGGCGGTGGCGCGCATCACCGACGCCTCGAAGGCTTGCGTGCTGGCGCTCAGTCCTTCGGCCGTCCAGGCTGCGCTCTTTTCCGGCAATACCACCGTCAACCTCACCGGCTGCTCCGTCATGTCGGATTCGGTTGCTGCGGACGCCATCAGGACGCAGGGATCGGCGACGCTCAAGGCCGACTGCCTGATCACGGTCGGCGGCATGGTGCTGAACAATCCGGTGACCACGACCTGCAGTTCCAACCTCACCCAGGCCCTGCCCGCATCCGATCCGTTCTCCAGCCTGCCGACGCCGGCGGCCACGAACCCGTGCAGGAATGTCAACGGCAACAAGACGTCGCAAACGCTTCAGCCTGGCACTTATTGCAGCGGCATGGATCTCAAAGGCAACGTAACGCTGCAGCCCGGCGTCTATGTCGTGCAGGGCGGTATGAAGATCAACGCCAACGCAGTCGTCGCCGGCAGCGGGGTAACCATCTTCATGGCGGGCAGCAACACCGTCAGCATGAACGGCACCGCCACGGTGACGCTGAGCGCGCCGACCTCAGGTACCTATTCCGGCATGCTGTTCTATGGCGACAGGACGGGGACCGCGGCGCAGAGCACCTTCAACGGCACGGCGACGTCGCTCTTGACCGGCGCCATCTATTTCCCCAAGCAGCAGGTCAATTACCTCGGCAACTTCTCCGGCAGCGGCGGCTGCACCCAGGTCGTCGCCGACACCATCCAATGGTCGGGCAGCACGACCATCAAGCAGGACTGCACCAGTCTCGGGATGAAGGACATTCCGGCGACGCAGTCCGTTCAGCTCGTCGAGTAGCGCGCATGGTTGGGCGGACCCTGCGCATTTTCCGGGACAAGGCCGGGATAGCCGCCGTGGAATTTGCCATGGTGCTGCCCATCCTGTGCTTCGTCTGCCTCGGCATCGCCGACGGCTGGTCCTACGTGTCGAGTTACCTGCAGATGCGCGCTGGCGTCAAAACCGCGGCCAATCTGGTGATGGCCGGCGCGACCAACGACACGGGAACGCAGGCGGTCGCGCTGTCGAGCTGGAACAACAAGCCTGAAGATGCGGCGGTCGTGCTGGTCAGATCCTACAAATGCGGCACCACGGTGGTGGATGAGACCACGATCTGCGGCGGTACCAAGCTGCCGAATGTCTTCGTCCAGATCTCTGCCACCGGCACCTGGGTGCCGCCGTTCAATTTCGGCGTCTTTCCGGATCCGCGCGTGATGACCCATCAGGAGGTCATCCGTGTCCGCTGAACGGATCGCCAGATGGCGCCGCGACCGGTCCGGCGGCGCCGGGCTGGAATTTGCGCTGATCGCGCCGTTCCTGGTGATGCTGCTGTTCGGGATCTTCGCGTTCGGCTGGTCGTTCAATGCCACTTCGACCGTCCGCTACACGCTGGAAACCTCGGCCCGTGCCTTGCAGCTCAACAACACGCTTACGCAGAGCCAGATACAGGCGATCGCCACGCAGAAACTGCTGGCGCTGGGCCTGAAGAACGTCGTCGTGACGATAGCGACCGATCCGGCCAGCGGCGGCTTCAAGATGGCGCATCTGACCGCCAGCTACGCCTTCGTCATCGAGTTCCCGTATTTCGACCAGTATCCGATCAGTTACGCAACGACAGTCACTGTACCTTTGGTTGCAAGCTGAGCATCTTGCCGCCAAAAGGTTTCACTTGATGTTCTGCAAGATGTTGCTGGCGTAACTGCGTCTCCCGATCAGTTAGGACTAAGGTCTGATCAGTATAGGGCTTCTGCGGCCCAAAGGGCTCAGCCGGCATCTCCCCGCGATAATCGTCTTTGATTTCAGTATCTTATCTGTGTCGCCCGGCGCGTCGGTCGCGCATCGCTACTATATTTGTCTAAAGTTTACTTCTTCGAATTAGCAAATTTGCATACGACGGCGTTATAGCGGGTAGGCGAGGTGGCGAATCCCCGAGGAGGTACTATGACAACCCGAAAAACCCTGTTGGCGGCGGTGGCCGCGTTCGCGCTCCTGGCCACTCCCGCGTTGGCCGGCAACGGCAATGGCGGCGGCAATGGCAATGGCGGCAGCCATGGCAATAGCGGCGGCAGCCATGGCAATAGTGGCGGCGGCAATTCCGGCAAGAGCGGCACGCACGGCAATTCCGGCCAGAGCAAATCCGGCAAGAGCACGCATGGCAAGTCGGCGTCCGCGAAGTCGGGCAAGAAGACGCAGGCCGCCGTCGATGACGTCGAAGTCGCGGCCACGCCCAAGGAGAAGAACCTCCACGCCAAGCTCGGCCGGCTCAACTCGCTGCAGCGCAACATCAACGCTTACATGAACTCCAAGAGCAAGAACTTCGCCGCAGTGCAGGCCTATGTGATGGCCTCCGCGAATGCCCAGAACGCCCAGGCTGCGGTCGACGCCGCCAATCAGGCGGTCATCGACGCCCAGGCCGCACTCGACGACCTCAACGAGCAGCTCGCCGAGGCGAATGCGCTGACGCCGGCAACGCCCGAGGAGGAGGCGGCCAAGGCCGCGCAGATCGCCGATCTGGAAGGGCAGATCGCCGATCAGGAGACTGCCGTCTCTGAGGCCGAAGCGGCAGCCGCCGCGGCCCAGACCGCGGCCGACGAAGCCGCTGCGGACGTCCCATCGCTCGACGATGCGCTTGCCGAGATGGCCAACAAGCCGGTCGACGACGAGGTCACAGAATGGGCCACGGGCGTGCTTGACGACAAGATCGACCAGGTAGCCGCCAAGCTGGCGGAGCAGGACGCCGCCGCGGCGACGACCGACGACACGACCACCGACCCGGCCGAAGAGGCAACGGAAACCGAGACGGCGGAATGAGTGAGTAGGGACTAGTGAGTAGCAAATAGTAGGGGCTGGCGGCATGCCGCCAGCCCCGTCCGTACACCGCTTGCTGCCCAATTCCGTATCCACCACCCGCTTCCGTTCATCCCGACGGGGAAAACCACCGCTAACCCCATGTTCGGCATGGCAAATCTTCGCTTCCCAATGTAGTCTCCTGCGTCTAGGGGTTCAAAGGCATTGGGAGGACAAGAACATGCCACGGGTTTCGGAGCTCTTCTTCAAGACAGCCATCGTGTTTCTCATTCTGGGCGTCGCCGCCGGCCTGGAAATGGCCATATCGGGGGACCATGGCGCGTTCCCTGCGCACGCCCACATCAACCTGCTGGGCTGGGTCACCTCGGCGATATTCGGCGGCTACTACGCGCTCAATCCAGCCAAGGCGGCGCGGCGCATCGCGATGATCCACTACGGTCTCTATACACTCGGCGTGGTGATCATGCTGCCTGCGCTCTACCTGCTGCTGCACGGCAACCCGGCACTGGAGCCGATCGTCGCCGGCGGCTCGTTGATCGTCGCCGCGGCCATCCTGCTCTTCGCCGTTGTGGTGTTCTCGCCCGAGCCGGTGACGTCGGCCTCCGGCCTGCAGTCGGCGCCTCGCTGAGGGCGAAACTGCCAATCTCCCCCCTTGTGGGGGAGATGTCCGGCAGGACAGAGGGGCGAACGATCACCAGCTTCGGCGTGATCCGCTCCCTGCACAATCAGCTTCAATGATCTGGACAGGCCGGCGGGACAGCGCCCCTCTGGTCTGCCGACCATCTCCCCACGGGAGAAGAGCCTGTCTCAGGCTTTCGCCAATCGCCGGTTACAGCAGTCGCGACAGGAAGGTGTGGATGATGCCGTCGCGCTCGAACGGTCCGGGCACCTTGGCCGGCAGCGAACTGTCGGTGGTCTTGGCCGCCGACGAGGCGCGGCCGTAGATGATGAGCAGCACGGCGATGAAGTAGCCCACCTGCAGCACCAGGGCGGCGACAAATGTCCAGCCCAGCGCTTGCCACAACGATCCCGTGTCCGCGTAGGTCCAGCCAAGGACCACGAGAATTGTTGCCGACATTCCCACAAGAAACTGCGGAAAATACATTTGCCCGATCGAACGCTCCGGATCTTGTTGCGGTCCGGAATGCCCGCCCATGTCTCTACCCTATTCGAGCGTTGCACCTTTCACGCATGGTCGCAAGTTGGCACCAGTGCCGCGCTCTGTTCTGCCTTTCGGCCAGTTGTATGCGACCTATGTCTTAGGACTTAGGACCTTGAGCCGCCCGGCGCAAGAGTTGTCTTGGTTGCTGCACCGGCATTTGAGGCGCGCCGCCTTTGGCGTGCCCGGCGTGACGCATCGCCGGGCACCCTTGCGGTCAGACCGCCATCTTGCCGATGATCTTGGCCATGTCTGCGGCGTCGAAGGCTTTCAACGTCTGCGTGCGCACATTGCCAAGCGATGCCACGGAGAGGCTGAGGGCCGTAGCCGCGATGTCGTCATTGGCCTCGACGGCCGCGACCACGTCGTGCTGGCCAAGGGTCCACAGCAGCGAATTCACCTTCACTCCGCTATCGGCGGCCATCGACTTGAATGCTTCGGCCCGTTTCACCGTGTCCTTGATGGATTTGGCGCCCTGCTCGGTGAAGTTCACAAGTATGACGTAATGCGACATGATTTCCTCCCATCGTGGTCGGGGGGCGTGCGGAAGCGTCTCCGCCGCGGCCGTTGTTTCTCCCGACGAGATCGTGCCGTTCAGGCGGCACGCGAAAAGGAGTGCCGGCCGAGGCAGCTTACGGAGACTCTGCCGGCACTCCACGCGAAGATTGGGTGTTCTCCCCGCGCGGCGGCATATTAGCACCGGCGAATATTTGGGGAAGCCGTTTTCCCTGGAGCCCGCGGGTCTAGGCCTCGAAGAAATGGAATGTTCCGCGCCCGCCGGACTTGCTGCGGTAGAGTGCCATGTCCGCCTTCTGCAGCAGGTCGTCGCTCGTCACGCCATCGCCGGGCGCCAGCGCGATGCCGACGCTGAGCCCGAGGACGAACGGGGTGCCGGCGACCGTGAACGGTTCCCGGAAGCGGTCGATGATGCGCGATGCAAGCGCGGCCGCATCCGTCTTTTCAGCGATGCCTGTCTGCACGATGGCGAACTCGTCGCCGCCAAGCCGCGCCACCGTGTCGTGGTCGCGCACCGCGCCGCGCAGCCGTGCGGCGACGTCGATCAGAAGCCTGTCGCCGGCCTTGTGGCCGAAGCCGTCATTGACCGGCTTGAACTTGTCGAGGTCGAGATAGTGCACGGCCATCAGCGCGCCGCGCCTGGCGAGTGCCACCGCGCTGTGCAGCCGGTCGGAAAACAGCATGCGGTTGGGCAGGTCTGTCAGCGCGTCGTGATGTGCCATGTGGGCGATCGTCGCCTGGTCGCGGCGCTGCTCGGTAACGTCGAAATAGGAGGTGACGAAGCCGCCGCCCTCGATCGGCATGCCGCGCACCTCGACGACGGTCCCGTTCGGACGGGTCCGCTCGTAGACATGCGCCTCGCGCTGCCTGACCAGCGCCAGCCGGCGCGCGACATGCAGCTCGACTTCGCCCGGCCCGTATTCGCCGCGCTCGGCGTTGAAGCGAAACAGCATCTCCATCGACGGATAGCCGTTGGCGAAGAGGTCGTCCGGATAGTCGAGCAAGGTCCGCTGCCGTTGGTTGCAGATGACCATGTTGAGGTCCTGGTCGAACAGCGAGACGCCGCCAGGGAAATTCTCGATCACTGCCTCCAGCAACCGGATCCGTTCGCGCGAATGCTCGACCAGCTGCGCCATCCGGCCGATCGCTTCGGCGAGGCCCGCCGTGCCGGGGCTTGCCGGCACGCTTGCTTCCAATGCGCCCGCCGCGCCACGTGATGCCATCGCCATCGGCCGCTGACCCCCTCAGCAATCCCCGGAATATTCAGAGACGCTAATATGAAAGGATTGCCGCCTCATTAACGCGCTGCCGGTCGCGGCCCTCTTGTGCCGGTTTCCTGCATCGCGAACGAGAGAGGCCCGCCATGCCATGCGGCGCGGCGGGCCTGGTGACGCTCATGAACGTCAGGTCAGGATGATGACGATCTTCAGCGTGTCCGGATCGACGATGACGATCCTGCCGTCGGCCAGCACGAAATACTCGTAGGTCTCGTAGGCCGGAACGATCTTGACGATGCGCGGCGGCAGGCGATGCAGCCGCACCTTGTGCCGCGGCACTTCGATGCCGACGGAGATGTCGAAATCGACCCGGTCAACCGGCGTGATCTTCGTCTCGCGGATCACGTTGGTGATCTCGGTCTTCTGTTCGACCGTCACGTTGGTGATGGACGCGGTCGAGCCCTGATCGGGCTGCGTCGATGTCTTGCCCTGGGCCTGTTCGTCGGTGGTGGCGCTGGCCTTGCCCTGCGCCTGTTCGTCGGTCTTCACCGTGGCCTTGCCCTGGGCCTGCTGGTCTGTGGTGGCGCCGGCCTTGCCCTGCGCCTGCTCGTCGGTCTTCACCTTGGCCTTGCCCTGGGCCTGCTGGTCTGTGGTGGCGCCGGCCTTGCCCTGCGCCTGTTCGTCGGTCTTCACCGTGGCCTTGCCCTGGGCTTGCTCGTCGGTGGTGGCGCCGGCCTTGCCCTGGGCCTGCTCGTCGGTCTTCGCCTTGGACTTGCCCTGGGCCTGCTCGTCGGTTTTCATCTTGGCCTTGCCCTGGGCCTGCTCACCCGCCTTGCCACCCTTCTGGCAATCGGCGGTGCCGGCGGCGCAATTGTTGTTGTCACCGCTTGGCTGGACCTCGGCCGGCGCCTGTGCCTGCGCCATCGCGGCGCCACAGCCGACACCGAGCGCGAGCATGCTGGTCATCAGAATATGTTTCATGAGAACTCTCCTCGAAGTGTCGTCCCTTCGTTGGGGTAACTTCGGCTCGGAGCCTTTGTTCCGAAGCAAATTGGGCGGGATTCCATGACCAAATCGGATCGGCCACCCAGTCAAAAAAATCCAGGAACAAGGCCTGTGCGGTGGCGTTAACGACCGAGGCGGCCCGGCTGCGGACGGCATTGTGCGCGTGGTGGAGGAGGTCGTCGGTAAAGACAGGAGACGATCATGAGACTGCATCTCAAGACAGCTGCCGCAGGCCTGTTGCTGCTCGCCGGCATGGGCGCCGCGGCCGCTCAGGACGTCATCATCGAGCCGCAGCAGGAAACCATCATCCGGGAGTATGTGCACAAGCAGCCGCTGGCTTCGGTCAAGCTTCCGGGCGTGGAGCTCAATGTCGGCACCGCACTTCCCGACACCGTTGAACTCCGCGAAGTTCCCAACGTCAAATATCGCTATGTGGTCGTCGACAATCAGACCGTGCTTGTCGATCCGGGCACCCGCAAGATCGTGAAGATCATCCAGTGACCTGAAATGGCGCCCGCCGCTTGCCAGAGCGGCGGGCGGGCCAGCTCGTATTATTTCGTGACTAATATATGCCGATACATGCAGGAACCTTTCCCTCTCACCACGCGTTGCCGCGTCTGACTTCGTGTTGCCTCAATAATAGGCAGGCTGTGCGAGGCAGATCGGGCAAACGAATCGGCGGCAACCAGAAAACGGGTCGGGGAACGGAGCACAGCTACCATGTCGAAGCGCGAAATCGGAACATCCCCGGCATTGGGGATGCGTGTCGCCGACCTGCGGGCCAGGATGCGAAGTGCGAGCATCACCGAACATGAGATGAAGACCTTTCAGAAGGTCGCGGCCATCATGGGGGGCGCCGACGGCTCTCTAAGCATCGATGCCGACGACCTGATCGCCGCTTCTTTTGTCGCCGAGACGGTGGGCGACAGCGCGCCGAACTGACCGCCGCCGGCCGCGGGCCGGTCCAGCATCACCCTGTCAGCATCCAACCTATCCGTTCCGCCCTCGCGGGCGAGAGCGTGCGCTCGTGCCTGTCGGCGCGAGCCTCATACCTCGTCGAAGGGGCCGCCACGCCTTGCCGGGTCGCGCTTGATGGCGGCTTCCTCGGCATCGTCCGGCAATGCCTCGTCGCTCTCCTGGTAGGGGTTGTCGTCGTCCTCTTCCGGTAACTCGCCCTCCTTCTCGATGCCGGCGCTTTCCGGCACATCCGCTTCCGGCAGGCTTTCGTCGGGAAGGATGCTCGCGCCCTTCACCGCGTCCCAATCCTGCTGTCCTGGCGTGGGCGCCTCCACCTCGTCGTTTGGCGTCCGGTCGTCGGCCGTTGACGGTTCGACCTCGTCGTTCGGTCTCTTGCGCGGTTCCATGACTGGCCTCCTTGGCGCTGGCACCTGAAAATCTGTTCCGAAGGTTGAACTCGCCGCCTTGCCACCGGTTCCCGCGCGACCGGCTACCGGGCAAGCGCCCCGGTCCCGCCAGGGAACCAATCGGCCCCGGCGTTCTTTCCCGGACAAGGAAAGGAGCCAGACCATGAAACCTTTCGCCTTTGCGCCATGCGCGCTGCTGGTGATGGCGCTGGCCGGTCCGGCGGCCGCGCAGGACAACCCCGACCAGGCCAAAGCGTCCGCAGGCCCATGCCAGGCCGAGCCGCAGGGGCAGGGCAGCGCTGAGCAGAAACCGGCCGCCGACAGCGGCAGCGACAATGGCCTGACCGGCAAGCTCAAGCCTTGCGGCGGTGTATTGCAGCCGCCGCCGACCGGCGACCAGGGTATGGCCCAGCCGGCGCCCGAGGAAGGCAACATGCCGGTGATCAAGCCCGGGGAAGTGCCGCCGCAGCCGCCGAAGCAATAGTGATTGGGAGGCCCTGCTCAGCGCGTATGACGCTCGTGCGGCGCGCGCGCCGCGCGGATCGTCCGCACCTTGGCCCGGCGCAGCGTCGTGACCGGATCGACGCCGGTCCAGACGATGCCCGCGGCCTTGGCGAAAGCCATGAAGGCGCGTCGCGTCTGCTCGATGGTCAGGTGTCCGGCCCGCGCCGCCTCGCACGCCTTGATAGCGATCTTCTGCAGCCGTGTGTCTTCGGCAGGGGGCCATTCCTTCAGGAAGTTCTGCATCTCCGCCAGCGATGCGATATCCCGTTTGAAGCCGGCGCCAACGGCGACGGCGATCGGCGGGTCGAAAGGCAGATCCTCAATCATAGGCACCTCCGCTAGACTCTTCGCCTTCAATGCTGGAACGGCCGCCTGGTTCCGACGCCGTCGGCGGATCAATTAGTGCCGGCTCGCGGAACAAGAGCCCCGTGCCGGCGTTTGCCCCGGAGAGCCCGCCAATTCGAACTCTCGCGCTTCCGCCGGTCCGTGGAGGCGGGGCGAAGCTCGCAACCAACCAACAGGAGGCAGACATGAAAATTGCCCTTATTACTGCTGTCGCCGGGCTGGCTATGATTGCCGGCATCGGCGCCGCCGCCGCGGACCAGGTGATCGTGACGCCCGAGCAGCGCACCGTCATCCGCGAATACGTCCACAAACATCCGCTGGCCTCGATCAACCTTCTCGGCGTCGAGCTCAATGTCGGCTCGACCTTGCCGGACACGGTGGAACTGCGTGAGGTGCCCGACACCCAGTATAGATACACGGTCGTCGGCGACCATACGGTGCTGGTCGATCCCGGCACCCGCAGGGTCATTGAGGTCATAGAGTAGGGCCGGTCAACCGGCTGATGCATGACGGCCCCGCCGCTTCGCGCGAAGCGAGCGGGGCGAGGGGGTTTGGGGCAGGGAAGGAGCACGTCCATGTTGCCGCATGTCGAGACCCCCAACTCCGAGAATGTGGCGGCCTGTTGCGACAAGCTGTTGGCCGAGCGGGGAACGGGATTGCTTTCCATGACGGAGGCAATCGGCGAACTGCGCCGCCGCACCGGCACCGAACGCTCGGACGCCGATCTCGCCGGGCTGATAACCAAGAAGGCAGCCCTGCTGGGCGTCGCCGTCATGGCGCACTAGGCCAGCGCCACCGCGCAGGACAAGCCTCGCAGGAGGGAGGGACGCACTGGGACTCTCGTTGGGCGTTATTGCCGCAAGTCCCCTCCGCTGCGCTCAAGACGCCGGCTCAAATTTCCGCTAGTGTTTACCGTGGACCACCGGAATGGAACCCAACCACGGAGGCAACAAGTGACGGACGACAGGCAGGAACGCATTCGCCAGCGGGCACACGCTATCTGGGAAAAGGCCGGCCGGCCCGAGGGCGCGGATATTCAGCACTGGGACCAGGCGACGGCCGAGATCGATGGCGAGGCCAAGCCGAAGAAGAAAGCTGCACCGAAGAAGCCTGCCGCAGCGAAGCCCGCCAAGACCGCCGCCACCAAGACTGTTGCCACCAAGAGCGCGACCAAGGCCGCAAAGCCCGCCGCGATCAAGTCGAAAGCCGGCAAGGCCTGAAAGGCGGAACGGCCCCGCCGTCGGAGAGATGGGCCGGGGCCGGGACGCGCGCCGGCCGTGGCCGATTTCCGGCAAATTTTGCAGCTTCCTGCCAGGGTAGGGCAGGCCGCCATGCGTGGTCGCAAGGCTGATCAGCCCCTCGCCAAGGCTGGCGCTTCAGCGCCTTCCACTGCGTCCACCTCATCGAGGCTGGCCGGAACATTCCGCTTCAAGAGTTCGGCGAGCACGGTGGCGGCCTCGAGCAGGAGCGCCGCGTTTGGCAATCCTGCCGGCAGCAAAGCGCAGGCGACATGCAAAGGAGGATCGGCAATGCCTCATCTTCACATGAAGGCGGTCGACGTGGTTGTCGATCTCCTTGACGCGGCCGAGTACGTCGACAAGCTCAGCGAGCAGGAACTGAGGGAACTCTGCCTTCAATCACATTTGATGGCGTTGCCAAGGAAGGTCCGCATGCGTGGGCCGATCGTTCGGAACATTGTCGCGCCGGGTCCATTCTCCTTTGACAACAAAGGAGACAAGCCATGAACTGGGATCAGATCAAGGGAAAGTGGATGCAGGTCAAAGGCAAGGCCAAGGAGCAGTGGGGCGACTTGACCGACGATGACCTCGACCGCATCGAAGGCAATCGCGATCAGTTCGTGGGGCGGATCCAGGAGCGCTACGGCATCGCCAAGGAAGAGGCGCAGCGGCAGCTCGACGACTGGTCGAGAAGGCTCGACTGAGCGCGGCGCCCCGCGGCGATCTCTATCGAGAGCTGGAAGGCGGCCGCAACAGGGCTCGGAGTTGGTCAGGCCGATCAAGGCCGGCCCGATGTGGCGGGGATTTCACGCTACGTCGGTGCAGCCAACTTCGGCACGTGCGGAGCAAAAGCGGGGGAAAGAGTGACAATCGGATTATGTTGCGAGCTGGCTAATACTAGTGTCGTCCTAGCCGGCTTGCCCGCCCCCGAAGCCCCCAAGCCGGTCAGGCCCGGCGGTCAGTCGAAGTTACCCCAACAGGCTGTCGGGCCGCTGTGCATAGCCAGTCACGTAAGCCAGAGACCGGCGAAAAGAACGGTAAGGAGAAGCGAGGTAGGCACGGCAACGAGCCACCGAGCTTCCATAGCGCTGTCGTGACGATCATCCATTGCACGCGCGCCCTATCTCTGACTTCAAAAGGCTCCAGCGCCACGCACCTCCCGCCGTGCGCTGGAGCCTTGCCCGCGCTCAACCGCTGCCAGCGGGAGCTGCCGGTGTTGACCAACGGCGCTTGGATGGGTTCGTTCCGCGTTTAGGGCCATGGTCCGAAGCTGGATGCGACTGAAGTTGCAACGTCAGAGCATGGAAACGCAGCGGCATGGCATTCCCGGGCGAAGGCAGCAAAAAGAAACCGCCGGCTCTGCCGGCGGGAAAGGCTGGAGTAGCCAGGAATATCTGGCGCATGAGCAACGATCAACCAGCCGTTTTGTTGAAAAGACCCGCCAGTCCACCGCCTGATCCTCGATGGGTGCGGCACGTTTGCGGTCGGAACCTTTAGCTGTCGCTGATGTTGTCACTCCAGCACCCATTTCGGGCGAAGGAGCGCGTCATGAACAACATCATCTGGCTGGTCGGAGCCGTGGTCATCGTCATCGCGATACTTAGCTTTCTCGGTTTGAGATAGCTCTGCGCGACTCTATAGGCCTGCGCCGGCATGCGTGGCGAGGTTGTCGCCACGCTCATCCGGAGCCTAATGCGGAGATCGTCTGCTGGCGTATTGCGCGACAGCGCACAGGAATGCCAATGCGCCCGCGTCGCACGCCGCCCTGGATGGCCCCTTGGCGAAGAGAACGGCATCCGCGGCCGGAACTGTCAGGCCGTGCTTCTTGGCAAAAGCGGTGACTTCATAAGGCTGCTGGTCGTCGGATAGGTTGGTCTCGAATTCATAATTCATCGATCCACATTCCTCCCTTCGTGAATTTGCCCTTCCTTCGCCCGTCGCGAATTAAACGCTCGACGGGGCGCGCGAGTCCACCAATCATGAATTGCCGTGAAACGTTCCATCCCTGGTGTCGTGACTTGGTGGTTGCAGGAATAGAAGCCTAGCCGGCAGCGCCAGGAAGACCGCGCGCCGCATCGGCCTGTGCGGGCGCCAGATACGCCTTTCTCGAAGCACCTGCTCATTTCAAGCCCGGTGGTCTGGCCGAGGATCTCAGCAGCCGGGAACATTAGCCGTTTCGAATGGTTGAGGTCCTGTGTGTGGCGTCGCTGCTTGGCGTCCCACGCAGGCTGGTGGGCAAACATCGGCCGGCCCGCGTCATCGGTCCCTCCGTGGCGCGGGCTCTTACCGGGCCGCCGCGACGGTACTCCGCTGGGTCACGCGCTATTTTTCTTCCTGGCGCTTTTCGATTTCGTAGGAAAGCCAGCGGCAGAGCATGCCGACAATCGATGCGGCAGCACCGCCAAGCAGGCAGGCGACCAGCAGCGGGCTTTGCGCGGCGCTCTTCCAGCTTACGATGGCGAGCAGGATCGCGCTCGCCGTCGAGACCAGGTAACCGGCGCCTTTCAGCAGATGTAGCGATGCTTTGGTCATTGCGGGAAACCTGGCCAGATTGCCGGATGGGCCAACGGCCCGACTAACATACGCGGGTGAAGAGGTTCCGTTCCCATCGGGGATGGCTTCAGCGGCAGAGCCGGGCAGGCGTCATTCCACGCCAGTCCTCGGACCGGGCGAGTGTCCCGGCTTTGAGGGGGCCAGGCCAAGGTCGAACGTTTGCGGCAGGTCAGGTCTCGGACGGGGCTTGCCGACCGAGGCCGTCGTGAATGAGCCAACCCGGGGAGGCACGGCCACCTGGCCCTGACGCTCACGCCAGAAGGGCTTTCCGAACGCCAGGAAAATGCCGCCGACAAGGCACGCCAACAGCAGGAAGGCGAACGCATCCGCTATCATGTTTCCTAAGCATGGCGGCTCCCCCTGGGGCGG
>NZ_RZOF01000095.1:0-18494 GCF_003998955.1 Mesorhizobium sp. M4B.F.Ca.ET.017.02.2.1
GTTCCCGCTCGCCGAGATCCCGGAGATGGGGCGCGGCAAGGGCGTGCGCCTGCAGAAGTACAAGGATGGCGGCGTGCTGGACATCAAGCCCTTCTCGCTCGAAACCGGCCTCAGCTGGCAGGATTCGGCCGACCGCACCTTCATCCGCTCGCGCGAGGAGCTGGCCGAATGGATCGGCGCCCGCGCCGCCGCCGGCCGCATGGTGCCGAAGGGTTTCCCGAGGACGGGGAAGTTCGGCTAGCGCGCGCCTCTCCTTCTCCCCTTGCGGGGTGAGAAGCGGTCCGCGCTAGCGGACGAAAAGCCAATTGCTTGGCTTTTCGAGCTTCGAACGCCCTGAGCCTGCGAAGGGCCGGGCGGTGGCCGATCCACCCCGGCCGGGTCCCCGCTGCTTCGCGGCGTCCCGGCGTTCGCTGGCCTTTCACCGTGCCACTGGCACGATGAATTCGCCTTCGGCGAACCGGCTGCTCACCCCGCAAGGGAGAAGGAAGACCTCCGCCCAATCATTTGGACTATCGTCACGATTGCTGCACTATGATGGTGCACAGGCAAACCCGGGGGCAGGGGAGAAACGCGCGCTTGAAGCAGACCGAGATCCAGAAACCGGGGCAGCGGCTGTTCGGCCTGTCGACGCCGCTCAGGGCCGCCGTCATCCCGCCGCTGTCTGCGGCGCGCTGGCTGTTGGTGCTGATCGTCGCCGCCGGCGTCTATTTCTTCCACGGCTTCCTGTTCCCGGTTCTGGCCGCCCTCGTCATCGCTTTCGCCAGCTGGCCGCTCTACCGCCGCCTGCTGGCCGCCGTCGGCGGCAACCGCACCATCGCCGCCACCTTCGCCATCCTCTTCATCCTCACCTTCCTGGTGGTGCCGATCGCGCTTGCCGGCACCTATGCCATCAACGAGGTCCGGGAATGGGTCGGCTGGGCGATCGAAACCAACCGCCACGGCGCGGTGACGCCGCACTGGATCGCCACCATGCCGATCGTCGGCGAATGGCTGAACGAGCAGTGGACGACCAATCTCGGCCATCCGGGCGGCATCGGCGAACTGATCCAATTGGTCAGCGGCGCCAATATCGGCAGCATCTATCGCGGCGCGCTCGCCGCCGGCGGCAGCGCGTTCGGCCTGCTTTTGACGCTGCTGTTCATGATGATCGCGCTGTTCTTCGCTTATCGCGATGGCGAACATTTCGCCGCGCAGGTCGACCGCCTCGGCGAGCGCATCCTGCCGACCCGCTGGGAGCGGATTTCGCGCGTGGTGCCGGCGACGATCTCGTCCACCGTCACCGGCATGACCATCATCGCCATCGGCGAGGGGGTGGTGCTTGGCGTCGCCTACTGGCTGGCCGGCGTGCCGTCGCCGGTGACGCTCGGCGCCTTGACCGGCATCATGGCGCTGATCCCCGGCGGCGCGCCGCTCTCCTTCACGCTGGTATCGATCTACCTTGCCGCCAGCGGCTCGCCAATGGCGGGCCTGGCGCTTTTTGCCTGGGGCGCGGTCGAGCTGTTCATCGTCGACAAGACGCTGCGCCCCAAGCTGGTCGGCGGGCCGATCAAACTGCCTTTCCTGCCGACCTTTTTCGGCCTGATCGGCGGCGTCAAGACGATGGGCTTCCTCGGCCTGTTCATCGGCCCGGTGCTGATGGCACTCTTGGTCGCGATCTGGCGCGAGTGGCTGCGTGAGGTCGAGCTGATGGACGATTCCGCTGCCACGGCGCTTGCGGAGACCAAGGACGGCCCGCCGCAGATCGAGATCGCCGCCGAAAAGAAGAAGATTCAGACCGGGTGACTGACCGCCAGCGTGGCGCGGCGCTTGCGCCCCTCATGCAATTGCCACAGCGAATGGCCGACAAGCGTCACGATCAGGATCGCGCCGCCGATCAGGCTGTTGCGCGACGGCGTCTCGGAGAAGATCATCCACACCCAGACCGGCGCCAGCACCGTTTCCAACAGGTAGAACATCGCCACTTCCGGCCCTGAGATGTATTTCGGCCCGTTGGCCAGGCAGAAGAACGAGATCGGCATGATCACCGCGCCGTTGAAGATGATCCACCACGGCGCGTCCACCTGAAAGCCGGTCTTCGAGACCATGACGGCGGCGACGCTGAAGGGCAGCACCACGCCGATGAGCGAGGTGAAGCCCATGTCCTTGCCGCTGGCGCGCGAGATGGTGATCGCGCAGGCGACGCAGAGCGCGGAGCACAGGGCCATGACATCGCCGAACAGATATCCGTTGCCGATGGAGTCGCCGACGATGATGGCGACGCCGACGATCATCAGCGCCAGTGCCGCCAGCGTCAGCGGCCGTGGTCGTTCCTTCAGGAACAGCCAGGACAGCAGCGCCGAGAACATGGTGGTGAAGGCGAGGATGAAGACGAGGTCGGCGGTCGAGGTGTTGTAGACGGCGGTGATGAAGGCGATCGAGCCGAGCCCGTAGAGCGTCGCCACCGCAAGCCCCGCCCGGCCGGGAACGAGTTGCGGCGCCCGGTCGCTCAGCGAGCGCCAGACCGCCCAGATGACAAGTCCGGCAAGGAAAGTGGTGCCGGTGCGCAGCAACAGGATCGTCCATGCCTCGCCATGGGCGAGCCTGATCAGCGGGATGTCGACGGTCAGCGTCATGCCGCCGATGGCGGTGAGCAGAAGGCCTTTCTGGTGGTCGTGGTTGGAGGACATGTCGGCAATTCTCGCAATGGAATTTGCAGGCGGACGGCCGGCGGCGCGATAGCGCATTCTCTCGCCGTTCGGCGGCAAGACCAGCATCCCGCTGCTTGAAACAGTTTTAAGGTCGGGCTTGGAAAGGGTTAGTCAGCGCGTGACCGCTTCGTGCTCGTAGCGTTCCCAGCCTTTCGGGCCGAGATGCTCCTGCGGCATGAAGCGCATTTTATAGCTCATCTTGCGCGAGCCGTTGACCCAGTAGCCGAGATAGACATGGGGCAGGCCCATGGCTCTCGCTCGGGCGATATGGTCGAGGATCATGAAGGTGCCGAGCGAGCGGTCCTCGAAGTCCGGATTGAAGTAGGAATAGACCATCGACAGCCCGTCGGCCATCTTGTCGGTCAGCGCCACCGCGATCAGCTCGCCCTGGCCCTTGCCGGTGATGAAGGTGTCGGGGCCGCGCCGCCTGTATTCGATGATCTTGGTGTCGACGTGGGTATCCTCGACCATCATGGCGTAGTCGAGCACCGTCATGTCCGACATGCCGCCGCGGCGATGGCGGGCGTCGAGATAGGCGCGGAACAGCGAGTATTGCTCGGTCGACGGCTGCGCGTCGTGCATGGCCCCGACGAGGTCGGCATTGTGCTGGATCACCCGCTTCATGTTGCGGCTGGCGGTGAATTCCTGCGCCAGGATGCGCACCGACACGCAGGCCCGGCAGGTCTCGCAGGCGGGCCGGTAGGCGATGTTCTGCGAGCGCCGGAAACCGCCTTGCGTCAACAGGTCGTTCATCTCGGGCGCCTTGTCGCCGACGAGGTGAGTGAACACCTTGCGTTCGAACTGGCCCTCCAGATACGGGCACGGCGACGGCGCGGTCAGGAAGAACTGCGGCGACTGGGTCGGGTGCTGCGTCATGGATTCCGGGAAACGCTCCTACGAATCGCCTTACCTTTGGCCCGACCGGCGAAAAATTCAACAGGATTGTGGAGCGGTGGCTGACTGAGGGCCTTCATAATTGCGCATAAGCGCCCGCGTTCGCCCTCGAAAATGCTGTTTCAGCGATCTGTACGGCTCACCACCGTGCCAAGCAGCAGGTCGTGCAGCGTGCGCTTGCGGTCCGAAAACAGCGTCACCAGGAGCACCAGCGGCGTCAGCATGACGTTGCCGGCCCAGAACAGCACCGAATGCACGACAGCGGTCAGCCCGTCGATGCGGGTGCCGTCAAGGCGGTCGAGCCGGATGCCCATCAGCTTCATGCCGGTGGTCGCCTGGTCGGCGCTGCCCAGCGTGTTCCAGATGTAGAGAACGGCGACCGCCGGCACGAGCACCGAAAAAAGCATCCAGCCGAGGCCAAACGTCAGCAGCCCGAGGACTGCGACCAGGATGGCGAAGGGAATGGTGAGCAGTCCGATGATCAGATAGTCGATCAGGCAGGCAAGGATGCGCCGGGTGCGCACGCCGTCATAGGCCCTGACGTCGTCGAGCTTACTGGTAATGATTTCGCCGTCAAGTACACGCGCGTTCATGTCATGCCCTCGTAACCGGGCCCGCGATAGGGTGCGGGCGATCCGCCATTGAAATGGTGAAAGCCGATGGCGGAATCAAGATCGTCGGTCGGGGTGCGACGTGCGGAGGTCGCTCGAGCGGTTGAATTCACGGCAAGGATGGCGTTAGCTTGCTGCGGCGCAACAAGACGCCGAGGGGACGGGGGTATTATGGACTATGACATGCTGGTCATCGGCAGCGGCCCTTCGGGGCGCCGCGCCGCGGTGCAGTCCGCCAAGCTCGGCAAATCGGTGCTGGTGGTCGACAGGGGCCGGCGCCTCGGCGGCGTCTCGGTGCACACCGGCACCATCCCGTCGAAGACACTGCGCGAGACGGTTCTCAACCTTTCCGGCTGGCGCGAGCGCGGCTTCTACGGACGGGGCTACCGGGTCAAGCAGGACATTTCGGTCAGCGACCTCGTCGAGCGCCTGCACAAGACGCTCGACCACGAGGTCGAGGTGCTGCAGCACCAGTTCATGCGCAACGCGGTCAAGAGTTCGCGCGCCACGGCGAAATTCCTCGGCCCCAACAAGGTCAGCCTGACGAGCGACAATGGCGACTATAGCGAGGTCGGCTTCGCCAATGCGCTGATCGCCGTCGGTACCAGGCCGCACCGGCCGCGCGACGTGCCGTTCGACAAGACCCGCGTCTTCGACAGCGACGAGATGCTGGAGCTCGACCGGCTGCCGCGCACGCTGACTGTGATCGGCGCCGGCGTCATCGGCGTCGAATACGCCACCATCTTTTCGGCCCTCGACGTGCCGGTGACGCTGGTCGAGCCGCGCAACACCATCCTCGATTTCGTCGACCGCGAGATCGTCGACGACTTCATCCATCAGATGCGCGATCGCGGCATGACCATCCGCCTCGGCAGCACGGTCAAGGAGATCACCTCAAAGCCCGATTATGCCGAGGTCACCCTTGCCGATGGCCGCACCATCCGCTCCGAGATCGTGCTTTATGCCGCCGGCCGCAGCGGCAATCTCGGCAGCCTCGGCCTCGACGTGGTCGGCATCGAGTCCGACTCCAGGGGCCGCATCAAGGTCGACGCGAACACGTTCCAGACCAGCGTGCCCAACATCTATGCCACCGGCGACGTCATCGGCTTCCCGAGCCTAGCCTCGACCTCGATGGAGCAGGGCAGGGTGGCCGCCTGCCACGCTTTCGGCGTGCTGTTGCCGCCGCCGCCGGAAACCTTTCCCTACGGCATCTACGCTGTGCCCGAAATCTCCACCGTCGGCCAATCGGAGGAGCAGGTGCGCGAAAGCGGCGCCGCCTACGAGGTCGGCGTGGCGCGCTTCCGCGAAACCTCGCGCGGCCACATCATGGGCGTCAACTCGGGCTTCCTGAAGCTGCTGTTCTCGGTCGAAACGCGCCGGCTGCTCGGCGCCCACATCGTCGGCGAGGGCGCCACTGAACTCATCCATATCGGCCAGGCGGTGATCAATCTCGGCGGCACGGTCGACTTCTTCGTCAACAACACCTTCAACTACCCGACCCTGGCCGAAGCCTACAAGATCGCCGGGCTCGATGCCTGGAACCGGATGGGGAAGGGATAGGGCTCCGGTCCTAGTCCACTCACGCCACGGCCGGATCCGCCAGCCATTGCCTGACGATGGCCGCGTCCGGGTCGCCGATCTCATGTCCCGATGCAACGATGCGAGCATCGACCGTGGCGCCGCGCTGGCTTAGCAGCGTCACCAGCGCCGGCGCGAACGGGCCGTAGGTGAGGTCGGCGGCGCCGGCGATCATCAGCACCTTAGTGCCGCCGAGATCCGTCGGCGGTGCCTCGTCGAGCACCGGCATCGGCCGCAGGAGTGCTGCCCGCCGGACCAGACCGGGATGAAGCAGCATCAGGCTCGAGACCAGATTGGCGCCGTTCGAATAGCCGAGGAAGGCCGCGCGGGAGAGATCGAGCCCGTGGCGCTTCGTCGCCTCGGCAACGAAGGTGGCGAAGGTGTCCGTCTCCGTGCGGATGCTGGTCTGCTCGAAGCTGGTCGGCGTGATCCGCTCGAACCAGCGAAAGCCGTCCTCTTGCGGGATTCGACCGCGCGCCGCGACCAGCGCTGCCCTGGGCGCGATCTGTCTCGCAAGCGGTACCAGCGTGGTTTCATCGACGCCGGATCCATGCAGCAGGAACAGGCATTCGCCGCTTGCGCCGGATGGCTTGATGAAGCGATGGAGGAAGCTCAAGTCATAGAAGACGCCGCCATCGTCAGTATATTCAGGCACGCTCATATCCTTTTGATTTCATGGCTGTTTCATTGATTTGCCGGCTTCAAAACGGATTATTTTCTTGCTCCGCGAAAGTTGATTGAACCAGGCTTACTTCAGTCCGTTTCTGCGCCGATACACTCCCTCTCACGGGAGGAATCAAAGCGGTGCGCCGGGGGTCGCATTGCCCGAATGAACGACCAGCTTTGAGGCCTTTTGTCGATGACCATGCCAGTTTCGCCCGGACGGGAAACACGTATCCACGATCGCGATACGCGTATCCACGATCGCGACACGCGTATCGACGTGTTTCGCGCGCTCGCGCTGCTCACCATCTTCATCGACCATGTGCCTGGCACAATGTTCGAGACGCTGACCTACAAGAATTTCGGCTTCTCGGACGCGGCCGAAGCCTTTGTGCTGATCTCCGGCATGTCGGTGGCGCTCGCCTACGGCAGCAAATTCCAGCCCGGCGGCCGGCTGCTGGCGACGCTGAAAATGTGGCGGCGCGCCGGCGTGCTCTATGCCGCCCACATCGTCACGACCATGGTGGTGATGGCGCTGTTCTGCGCCGCAGCGGTGTTCGCCCGGCGGCCGGAGCTGCTGAAGCTGATCAACATCGAGCCGCTGATGAAAAACACGCCGGAGGTGCTGGTCGGCATCGTCACGCTCGGCCACCAGCTCGGCTACAACAACATCCTGCCCGTCTATGCGGTGCTGCTTTTGCTGGCGCCGGTCTTCCTGCTGTTGATCAGCTACAGGCCGGTGCCGGCGCTTGTACTGTCGGCTGCCCTGTGGCTGATCGCCGGCATCTGGCAGATCGCGCCGCCGAACTATCCGGAGCCCGGCTTCTGGTTCCTCAATCCGCTGTCCTGGCAATTCCTGTTCAACATCGGCCTGGCCGCCATGCTGCATGTCAGGCGCGGCGGAACCATTCCGGTCAATCGTTGGCTGGTCGGCGCTGCCGCCGCCTATGTGCTGACGGCGCTGGTCTGGGTGCACAGCCCGCTCTGGGGCCGCATATCCTGGCTCGACCTGCCGGTGGTGCTGACCGGCTTCGACAAGACCTTCCTGTCGCTGCCCAGGCTCCTGCACATATTGGCGGTGAGCTATCTGATCGTCGCGCTGCCGGCGGTCTCGAACCTGTTCCGCACCAGCACCGACCATCCGCTGGCCATCCTCGGCAAGCGCTCGCTGCCGGTGTTCATCGCCGGCACGGTTCTCGCCATGGTGGCGCAGGTGCTGAAGCTGATCAATCCGGGCGGCTTTGCCTACGACACGCTGCTGATATCGGCCGGCATCGCCATGCAGTTCGCGCTCGCCTTCTATCTCGAATGGCTGTCGGGCATCGGTTTACTGGGCCGGAAGCCGGTCCGCGGCGAGGCGCCGGCGCGACCAACGTTCGTCGCCCAGCCGATGGCCGCTGGCAATCGCTGAGGATCAGGCCTTCGCCGGCCCGGTCGATGCCCTGATGACGAGTTCGACGCCGAGCATCTCGCGCCGCACCGCGCCATCGAAATCGAGGATCATCCGCGCCGCCCGACGGCCGATCTCGGTGATCGGCTGGACGATGGTGGTGAGCTGAGGTCTGCTCAGCAGGCCATCCGGCACGCCATCAAAGCCGACGACCGAGACGTCGCCCGGGACGTTCAGGCCGCGCTCCGTCAGCCAGTCGATCGCGACCATGGCCATCCGGTCCGACATGGCCAGGATCGCGGTGGGCGGCTTGCCGCTGGCGAAGATGGCCTCGAGGCCGGCCCTGGTGGTGGCCGCCTCGTTTTCGGTCTCGTAGACCGGCACCCTGGTGGTATCGACGCCGAAGCGGGCAAGCTCCTCGAAATAGCCGGCAAGCCGGTCGCGCGTTGCCGTGTAGAGCGCCGTCCCGAGCAGCCCGGGCGTCACAAGACCGGTGCTGCCATCGACGAAAGGCAGCGACAGGACGGCGAAGCGGCGATGCCCAAGTTCGCCGAGATGACGCGCGGCGAGCCTGGCGCCGGCGATGTTGTCGATGCCGATCATCGAGATGGTGTCGTCATCGAAGCCGATCGCGAGCGCGACGAAGGGAAGCCTGCGTTCGCGCGTCAATTCGACGAGGCGAGGACCGCCCTCGATGCAGAACAGGATGAAGCCGTCGACCAGGGCGCTCTGGATGTTCCAGGCGAGCTTCTCGTCATTCTGAGCTGACACCAACGCGATCCCGGCACCGGTGGCGTCGCATGCCTGCGAGATGCCGGCCATCATCACACGGGCGAAAGGATCGTCGAAGAAATAGGAGAGCGGCTCTGTGG
The DNA here is from genome assembly GCF_003998955.1 of Mesorhizobium sp. M4B.F.Ca.ET.017.02.2.1. Taxonomy (NCBI): domain Bacteria; kingdom Pseudomonadati; phylum Pseudomonadota; class Alphaproteobacteria; order Hyphomicrobiales; family Phyllobacteriaceae; genus Mesorhizobium; species Mesorhizobium sp. M4B.F.Ca.ET.017.02.2.1. Next base: position 8,696 of record NZ_RZOF01000095.1, read on the forward strand.
TGCAGACGCCGATGGCGTTGACCTTGCCGGCGCGCAGCAGCCGGCCCTTGGGGTCGGGACCCGCATAACCCATCGCTTCCGCCACCGCCTTTACCCGCTCGCGCACTTCCGCGCGCACGATCTCCGGCCGGCTGAAGACGTTGGAGGCCGTGCCGTGCGAGACCCCGGCGGCTTTGGCGATATCGGCGAGCCGGATGGGTCGTGCCTGGCCTTCGACGAGTGCTGCCATGTCAGTTCTCCGAACCTCTAGCGCTGCAATACATGGACGGGGATCGATCTCCGGTCCATCTATCATTTTTCTTGGATCGATTCAAATATTGCTTGACTCTATCGCCTGGCGGCGTATTCTTGAATCGATCCAATCGGCAATTCGGCCGATGGAGCAGGTTGAAAAGGAGGGTGCCATGCATCCGGTCAACTTTCTGTTCGAGGACGTCTACCGCAACGATTGGGGCATTGCCTCGGCCACGCTCAGCGAAAGGCGCCGCGGCAAGGCAAGTCCATGGAAGCGCGAGCTGCGCTTTATCGTGGATCGTAGGCGCGGCTGATCGGTCCGCTTTTTCTGTATCGGTTAATTGGATCGATTCAATTTTCGGGAGAACAGTCATGCATCCGATAAGCCATCTGTTCGAGGACATCTATCGCAACTACTGGGGCATCTCACCCGCTAGCGACCGGCCCGAACGGCGGCGCCTGACGAGGCCGGCGGTGCGCAACCGCGACTGGTTGGCAAGACGCAAGCGCCGGCAGGACTGATTCCCGACCTCAGGGCCGGTTCTGGATCAGCGCCGATCCCGCGATCGCCAGCCAGCCGGCGATCAGCAAGGTGCCGCCGATCGGCGCCGACATCGGGAACAGCCGCGATCCCAGGAAGTCGCGGGCGAGAAGATCGCCGCAGAACAGCACCAGACCGACAAGCAGGAGCAGGCTCGCAATTCGCAAGGGGCGGCCGGCGCCGATCAGCCCGACGGCGAGGAAGACCGGCGCATGCATCAGCAGGAAGGACGCCGCCGTGCCGACGAAGGCGCCGCCGAGATGCGCCGCCGCGGCCGACAGCGCCACGCCCGCCGCGCCGCAAAGGCCGCCGGCAAGAACGAGGATGCGGCTGCCGGTTTTTGCCGGGTGTTCGGCCAAGCTCATGGATGTCTCCGTCGTAGCGAGCGATACGCAGGCCGCTCAGGGCTTGCCGGGTTCCAGCACCATATGCCTTGCCCGCCGCGACTGGACAATCCAGTTGTAGACCGCGCCGCCGGCCATCAGCACCGACGTGCCCAGAAAAACCGAGCGCATGCCGAAATGGCCACCGGCGAAGCCGCCGAGCAGTGGCCCGGCCACCTGGCCGACATACTGCGCCGAGATCGACAGGCCCAGCACGTTGCCGCCGACGCCGTCGGGAACGTTGTGGCGGATGACGCTGGTGATGCAGGGCAACAGGCCGCCCAGCGCCAGCCCCATCAGGAAGCGCAGGCCGATCAGCTGCCAGCCCGCGGTGACGAAGGCCTGCGGGATCAACAGCAGGGCCGAAACGCCAAGTGCCGCGATCACGACGTTCCAATGGCCGATGCGGTCGGCCAGCCTGCCCAGCCACGAGGCCGACAGGATGGCGCCGAGCGCCGCCGCCGACATGACGACGCCGGCGACCAGCGTCACCCGGCTCTGGTCCTCGATCAGCTGCTGCACATAGACGGTGATGATCGGCTCGATCGACATGGTGGCGAAGGCAAGCAGCATGCCGGTCGCCAGCATGGCGGCGACCGGCCGCTTGTCGGGGATCTGCGACCAGCCGCTTTTCGGCTTTGACGCAGCTTTGGTTTTGGCGGCCGGTGGGCGAGGGGTCTCCTTGATGAGAAAAGTCGTCGCCAGGAAGGCGAGGAAGATGACGCCGCCCGACAAAAGGAAGGTGGCGCGGATGCCGATCACCGGCGGCAATGCGCCGCCCAGCAGCGGGCCGACCAGGGAGCCTGCGGTGATGCCGGCCGACAGCACGCCCAGCGCCCAGCCGGAACGCTCCTTCGGCGTCTGCATGGCGACCAGTATGGTCGAGCCCGACGAATAGCCGCCGGCAAAGCCGATCAGGAGACGCAGCAGCACCAGCTGCCAGACGGTCTCGACCATGCCGGTCAGCGACATGCAGATGGCCATTCCGAAGCTGGCCCGCACCAGCATCAGCTTGCGGCCGTAGCGGTCGCCGAGCCGTCCCCACAGCGGCGCCACAAGTGCCGCCGCAAGGAAGGTGGCGCCATAGGCGATGCCCGACCATTGCACGATCGCCGCATGGCCCTCGGCGCCAAGCTGCTCGACATAGAGCGGCAGGAAGGGCAACAGCAGGGTCATGGCGATGAGCGTGCTGAACGAGCCAGCAAAACAGACGGCGAGATTGCGTCGCCAGTGGACATTGTAGCCGCCGTGCTCGCTGCCGTGCTCGCTCATGTCATGCCTGCCCGGTCAGGGGGATTGTTGCGGATGCCAATTTGGGATACCAAGCTGGTATCCGTCATGAACCTCAACCCTGTCGCTGTCAATCGACCGTTACCAACGAGACCGCCATGTCGCAGATGCAGAGCGTCGAACGGCAGCTTCGCGAAATGATCCTCGGCCTCGAGATCGGGCCCGGCGAGCGCCTGACCGAGCGCTGGATCGAAAGCCGCTTCGCCGCCTCGCGCACCCCGGTCAGGGCGGCGCTGCTGCGGCTGGAGACCGAGGGCCTGATCTGCCGCGACGGGCGCGGCTGGACCGTCTCGCCCATCAACCTCGCCGAGCTCGAGCAGATCGCCGTCTATCGCGAGGCGGTAGAGGTGGCCGCTATCCGGCTTACTTGCGCGCTGGAGGGCAAGAGCGCCATCGATCTCATCGAGGCGATGCTGGACTCCTGCGATGCCGCCACAGCGCGCGAGGAATGGCACCGCGTCGGCATGGATTTCCACATCGAGCTTGCCAGGCTTTCCGGCAACGACTTCCTGTTCCGGGCGGTCCGCGATGCGATGACCAGGCTGTCGCGCGCCCGCTGGCTCGAGGTGCGCGACGAGGCGGCACTTGGCCGCGCCTGGGCGGAGCACCATGCGGTGCTGGCCGCCGTGCGGGCAGGCGATGCCGACGAGGCGGCGGGGCTGCTTTCAACCCATATCGTCGGCAGCCGCGACCGGCTGGTGACGTCGCTGCGCGACGACCGGCGCGGCCTGCGCGCCAGGGGCTTCGCCGTCGTCGCCGCCTGATCGCGATTCAGTTCGCTTTGGCTCTCGCTTCGCGTGCGCCGATGGCGTAAGAGCGGCGATGGAAAACAACCGGTTTGAAATACCCGTGACCGTCAAGTCGGCCACGGCGGGAACCAATCAGCTCTTGCGCAGCGCGCGCGAGGCTTCCGACTATCTGCTCAACAGCTGGCCCGGCAAGCGCAGCGCCAAACACCGCGAAGCGCTGCAGGCCTGCCACGACGCTCTGGCCGGCGACAAGCCGGCGATGAATGCGAGGCGCGCCTTCATCGCGGCCGCCCGCGAAGTGAATGTCTTCGTCAGCGACAAGGCCTCCGCATAAGCGACGCGGCCTGCTGACTGCATTGTTACTTGGCCGTTTCCGCTTCCGTCTTGTCCGCGGGCTTCGAACGCTCCTTGGCGGCGACCTTGGCCGCCAGCTTCTCGGCCTTCTTGGCGGCCTTCTGGCGATCGCGCTCCTTGCGTTCCTGACCGTAGTTCGGTGCTCGCGCCATATCGCTTCCTTTCAACTGCGGGACTTGACGTCCTGCCTAGGAGCATTGGAGCGCAAACACAACGGCTGAAGCAAGAATAGGCGGACAATGATCCCGCCCTCGGTTCGGGGCTTGCAAGACAGGCGGCACAATGGTGTAGGAGAAATCTGCGCGCCAGCGCCAGGCTGATTGAAACGACGGACCGATGGCCACGCCTCTCCGAACCGCCGCCAAGGTGTTTTACTACGCGCGCAACTTCGCGCGCGACCTCGCTCCGCAGGCGCTGTTCCGTCGCCGGCTGGCGGGATGGCTGGAGCAGACACGGCGGTCGGACGGCTCGGTCCGCGAGCGGGTGAACTACTACAACAGGCTGGAGCGGCCCTTCGCGCCGAGCCCGGCCGCGGTGCCGGTCAGTCGCATGCCGTTTTCTCCGAGCATGTATTATTACGACCTCAAGGAATTTGCCCGCTATTTCGATCCGGCGCTGCTCATCGATCTCGAATTCGGTGATGTCATCGACGTCCCAAAGATGCCGGCGATCGTCAAGGACCGGCCGATCACGGACGGCAACGGCAATGCCGTGCTGATGAAGCTGGACAAGTTCCGCCACTTCCAGCTGCCGGCCGACCGGCAGCCCTTCGCCGACAAGCGTCCGCTCGTGGTCTGGCGCGGCGATCTCAACAACCCGATCCGCACGCGGTTCCTCGATGCCGTGCGCGACTTGCCGATCTGCGATGTCGGGACGCCGAAGAAGGAGGCCAAGGCCGAATACCAAAAACCCTATCTCACCATCGATGAGCAGCGGCGCTACCGCTACATCGTCTCGCTCGAAGGCAACGATGTCGCGACCAACCTCAAATGGATCATGAGCTCGAACTCGCTCTGCCTGATGCCGCCGCCGACCTACGAGACCTGGTTCGCCGAAAGCGAGGTCAGGGCCGATGTCCACTATGTGCCGCTGGCCCCCGACTTCTCCGATCTCGCCGACCGGGTGGCCTATTTCGAAAAGCACCCGGCCGAGGCCGAACGCATCGTCGCCGCCGCCAATGCCTATTGCCAGAAGTTCCGCAACGAGCGGGACGAGCAGGCGATCTCGCTGCTCGTCCTCTACAAATATTTCGTGCTCGGCGGCCAGGTCAAACCGGATCCCGAGGTCTGGCGTTTCATAACCGGCTGACCCTTCCGGCGATCAGACGTCGCTGCGGTCGAGCACCAGGTCGGCAGGCCCGAAGCGGCCCTTGGCCGTCAGCTGCTGGTGCCAATAGGGGTAGAGAACCGGCGGCCGGCTGACGGCGTCGAGCCGCGCCCGCTCATCGAAGGACAGCGTCAGGCTGGCGGCGGCGATGTTGTCCTTGAGCTGCGCCTCGCTGCGGGCGCCGATCACCAGCGACGACACCGCCGGCCGGCCGAGCAGCCAGGCGAGCGCCACCTGCGCGCCGGACACGCCCCTGGCCTTGCCGATGTCGACCAGCACGTCGACGATCCGCCACAGCCGGTCCTCGTCGCGGATCGGCGGTTCCCACCAGCCGCCGATCTGGCGGGCGGTCGGACTGTTGCGGTCGTATTTGCCGCTGAGCAGCCCGCCGGCGAGCGGGCTCCACACCAGCACGCCGAGCCCCTGGTCGACCGAGATCGGCAGCAGTTCGTATTCTGCCTCGCGCGCCTCCAGCGTGTAGTGGATCTGCTGGGTGACGAAGCGCGGCTGGTGGCTGCTGTCGCTGATGGCGAGTGCCTTCATCACCTGCCAGCCGGAATAGTTGGAGCACCCGACGTAGCGGATCTTGCCCTGGCTCACCAGCGTGTCGAGCGCGGCGACCGTTTCCTCGAGCGGCGTCACGCCATCCCATTCGTGCAGGAAGTAGATGTCGATGACGTCGGTCTTCAGCCGCTTCAGGCTCTTCTCGCACTCGCGGATCAGGTGGTGGCGCGACAGGCCCTCGTCATTGGGACCCTTGCCGATGCGCATGCGCGCCTTGGAGGCGATCAGCACATCGTCCTTGCGCTTGCCGCCGAGCGCCTCGCCGATGATCTCTTCCGAAATCCCGTTCGAATAGACGTTGGCGGTGTCGATGAGGTTGATGCCGGCATCGATGCAGAGGTCGATCATCCGGCTTGCTTCCTTGAGGTCGGTCTTGCCGACCGCCGCGAAGGCGCCGGCGCCGCCGAATGTCATGGTGCCGAGCGTCAATGTCGAAACCTTCAGCCCGGAACGGCCGAGTGTACGGTATTCCATTTGAGATCCTCGCAATCGCATTGAGAGAGGCGCCACGAATGGGCAGCCCGAATAGGACAGCCTATTTGTAGGACAAGTTGCTCGGCTTGTCGCCCCATCGCGGCGACCGGTCGATCACATCTGCAGCAGCGGCATTGCAATAAAACCGTCATTGCCGGCCTTTATTGAAGTCGGCTCAGGATGGCGAACGGAGAAGCACGATGAGCGAACTGAAACCGAATTCCGGAGCCAGGGACTGGCTGGAAGCCGAACTCGCCGACACGCTCGACGAGGACTACGAGCTCGAGATATCGGAGCCGGCGCTGTCGCTCGAGATCGCCAAGATCTACAAGGAGTCGCATCCGCCCTCGATCGAACGCATGCAATATTTCCGAGACTTGCTGCGGCTCCAGTCCGAACTGATCAAGCTGCAGTCCTGGGTGGCCTATCACAAGAAGAAGGTCGTGGTGGTCTTCGAGGGCCGCGACTCCGCCGGCAAGGGCGGCGTCATCAAGCGCATCACGCAGCGGCTCAATCCGCGCATCTGCCGTGTCGTGGCGCTGCCGGCGCCGACCGAGCGCGAGAAATCGCAATGGTATTTCCAGCGCTACGTGCCGCATCTGCCGGCCGGCGGCGAGATCGTGCTGTTCGACCGCTCCTGGTACAACCGCTCCGGCGTCGAGCGGGTGATGGGCTTCGCCGGGCCGGACCAGGTCGAAGAGTTCTTCCACGACGTGCCGGAATTCGAGCGCATGCTGGTGCGCTCCGGCATCACCCTGGTCAAATACTGGTTCTCGATAACCGACGAGGAGCAGCAGATGCGCTTCCTGATGCGCATCCATGATCCGATGAAGCAGTGGAAGCTGTCGCCGATGGACCTGCAATCGCGCGTGCGCTGGGAGCAGTATACCAAGGCCAAGGAAGAAACCTTCGCCCGCACCAACATTCCCGAGGCGCCATGGTTCATCGTCGAAGGCAACGACAAGAAGCGCGCCCGGCTGAACTGCATCGACCATCTCCTGCAGCAGTTTCCCTATGAGGAGGTGCCGCATGAGGAGATCACGCTGCCGGAGCGCGTCTTCAACCCCGAATACGAGCGCCAGGTGCTGCCGCGCGAGCTTTACGTGCCGGAGAAGTATTGAGCACCTTTTTTCCTTCTCCCCGTTTCACGGGGAGAAGGTGCCCGAAGGGCGGATGAGGGGCAGCGCCGACGCCAGCGATTGAGCCTTAGTTCGCGGTCAGCGGCTTATCGCCAATCTCCAACCGGCAGCGCTGCCCCTCATTGCCCTGCCGGGCATTTCTCCCCGTGAACGGGGAGAAAGAGCTGTAATCACGCCCGCTCAATCACCACATGCGTAGCGAGTGGCGTCGCCACCTGCTCGGTGCACTGGTAGCCAAGGCCCGGCATGTCCAGGCCGGCGAAAAGATGCTCGCCCTTGCCGAGCAGCACCGGCGATATCGCCAGGTGCATCTCGTCGATGAGCCGCTCCTGCAGATACTGCCGGACGGTCGAAACGCCGCCGCCGACGCGCACATCCTTGCCGGCGGCCGCCTCCCTGGCCTGTTCCAGCGCCGAATGGATGCTGTCGGTGACGAAATAGAACGTCGTCCCACCTTCCATCTCGATCGGCGCGCGTTTGTGGTGCGTGAGCACGAAAGTCGGCACGTGATAGGGCGGGTTGTCACCCCACCAGCCTTTCCAGCTGTCGTCCGGCCAGTCGCCGCGGATCGGTCCGAACATGTTGCGGCCGAGGATCCAGGCGCCGACATTCTCGAAGCTGCGCGCCGCGAACGCGTCGTCGGTGTCGGTGGTGCCGCCGTCCTGGCCCATCACAACCTTGCGAAAAAAGCGGGTGCCGATCATCCATTTGTGGAGGTTCTCGCCGCCGATACCGAGCGGGTTGGCGAGATCCTGGTCAGGGCCGGCCCCGAAGCCGTCGAGCGACAGGGTGAAAGCATTGACACGAAGTTTCGACATGCTACCTCCTTCATAACCAGTTGTAATTTGCAAGCAGTTAGTGGTTAGCCTAACTGATTGCGTATTGCAAGCGGTATCTGGTGCGCGGATGGATGCGGATCGCGCCCCGGCAAGTTCAGGAGAATGATCAGTTCGGCGACGGCGAACTACCAACCTCGTCAGCCGTGTCACTGGCAGACATCGTTCCACCGGCGACAAGCTGGCGCTGCAATGCCATCAACATGGTTCTGCCGAGCTCATCGGGTGCCTCGCAATTCGTTGACACTCGATAGGAGTTGTCGACATAGGAACAAAAACCAACCGCCAGCAACTCAACGTCTCCGGCTGTCTCCAGTTGCACCGCCACTTGAAAGAGATGGTCTTGGAGATAGCGAGGGCCATTTGCGTGAAGCGTGGAATCGTCGACCGGCGCCCCGTCCGACACGACGAGCAATATTTTCCGGCGCTCGGGACGTTTCCGCAGCCGGTCGGCTGCCCATTCGATGGCCTCGCCGTCGATATTTTCCTTGAGCAGGTCCGGCCGCAACATCACCTTGAGAGCATGACCGATACTGCCCTGACGCATATCGTTGGCCTCCCGATAAACGATATGAAGCAGGTCGTTCAGCCTGCCCGGATTTTTGGGCCGGCCATCTGCATCCCAGGTCTGCCGTGAGTACCCACCGCGCCAGGCGCGCGTGGTGAAGCCCAGGAGCTCGACCTTGATGCCTAGCGTCCTCAGGAACTCCTGTGCAATGTCGACGGAAGCGGCGGCGTAGAGCATTTTTTGGCCGCGCATCGATCCGGAGTGATCGACGAGAATGGAAACAACGGTATTGGCGAGGTCGGGCGCCGACGGGCCGTTGCGGATTCCCGCGGCGAGATCAGCCGCCTGAATGAGATGTTTCGTCCTCCAGCCCGCCAGGCCGTTCTCCAGTTCGGCCCATGCGGTGTCGAGCGCGGATTGATGCTTTCCCGAAAGCGGCCCGATAGCACTGGACAGCTTGGAACTCGGCACAATCCAGTCATGGAGCGTGACGTAGGCGTGATAGCCCGGCGTAGTGGTATCGCCGAGTGGGGTGGCAACGAACAATGATTTGAGATGCTTGCCCAGCCCCCGCAGCAATGTCGGCTATCCCTTCAGCATCGCTGCCACTTCCGGCGCGAAATAGGTGAGGATGCCGTCGCAGCCGGCGCGTTTCAGCGCAAGCAGCGATTCCAGCATAGCCTTCTCGCCGTCGATCCAGCCATTGGCGGCGGCCGCCTTGATCATCGAATATTCGCCCGACACCTGATAGGCGAAGGTCGGCATCTGCAGCTCGTCCTTCAGCCGGCGGATGATGTCGAGATAGGGCAGGCCGGGCTTCACCATCAGCATGTCGGCGCCTTCGGCGAGGTCCTGCTCGGCCTCGCGCACCGCTTCGTCCGAATTGGCGTGGTCGAGATAGTAGGTCTTCTTGTCGCCCTTGAGCAGGCCGGCCGTGCCCACCGCCTCGCGATACGGGCCGTAGAAGGCGGAGGCGAACTTCGTCGCGTAGGACATGATCGCCACGTCCTGGAAACCATTGGCATCGAGCGCGTCGCGGATGGCGCCGATGCGGCCGTCCATCATGTCCGACGGCGCGATGATGTCGGCGCCGGCTGCAGCCTGGATGACGGCTGCCGCCGCCACCTGTTCCACGGTCTCGTCATTGACAATAATGCCGTCGCGCAGGATGCCGTCATGGCCATGGCTGGTGAACGGATCGAGCGCGGCGTCGGTGATGATGCCGATCTCCGGCACCGCATGCTTGATGGCGCGGGTGGCGCGGTTGATGATGTTTTCCGGGTCGAGGATGTGCGAGCCGGTCTGGTCGCGCAGCGAAAGCTCGACATTGGGAAAAGTGGCGATCGCCGGAATGCCGAGCTTGGCCGCACGCTCGGCCTCCTTGACCGCGAGGTCGAGCGA
>NZ_RZOF01000096.1:0-18418 GCF_003998955.1 Mesorhizobium sp. M4B.F.Ca.ET.017.02.2.1
GGCGCCGTCCTGGCTCTGGGTAAGACACTGAAGCCGCTCGCGGCTTTGACGGGGATGTAAAAGTGGCTGCTGACAAGGTCGATCCGATCCACCAGTTCCATATCGTCAAGCTGATTCCGATCAACATCGGCGGCTACGACCTGTCCTTCACCAATTCCGCCTTGTTCATGGTCGCGACCGTCGCGGTCGCATCGGCCTTCCTCTACCTCACCACTGCCAGCCGCAGCCTCGTTCCCGGCCGCCTGCAGTCGGTCTCGGAAATGGCCTACGAGTTCGTCTCCAACATGCTGCGGGACTCGGCGGGAACGCAGGGGCTGAAGTTCTTCCCCTTCGTCTTTTCGCTGTTCATGTTCGTGCTGGTCGCCAACCTGCTCGGCCTGTTCCCCTATTTCTTCACCGTCACCAGCCACATCATCGTCACCTTCGGTCTCGCCGCGCTGGTCATCGGAACCGTCGTCGTCTACGGCTTCGGCAAGCATGGCCTCGGCTTCCTCAAGCTGTTCGTGCCGCATGGCGTGCCGGTCTTCCTGCTGCCGCTGGTGGTGCTGATCGAGGTGATCTCCTTCGTGTCGCGCCCGGTCAGCCTCTCGGTTCGTCTGTTCGCCAACATGCTGGCCGGCCACATCACGCTGAAAGTGTTCTCCGGCTTCGTCGTCAGCCTGAGCGCGCTGGGCGCCGTCGGCATCGCCGGCTCGGTGCTGCCGCTTGCCATGGCCGTCGCGCTGACTGCGCTGGAACTGCTGGTCGCCTTCCTGCAGGCCTACGTCTTTGCCGTGCTGACCTGCATGTATCTGAACGACGCCCTGCATCCCGGGCACTGATTACGAGGTTCCGGCATTCGTCGCCGGATGGAATTGCAACGGAATTACAGATCCAAAGGAGTTTGAAATGGACGCAGAAGCAGCAAAGTACATCGGCGCCGGCATCGCTTGCCTGGGCATGGGTGGCGCGGGCATCGGCCTCGGCAACATCTTCGGCAGCTACCTGGCGGGCGCGCTGCGCAACCCGTCGGCTGCTGATGGCCAGTTCGGCCGCCTGATCTTCGGCTTCGCCGTGACCGAAGCTCTGGGCATCTTCTCCCTTCTCATCGCGCTTCTGGCCCTGTTCGGCTGAGCACTGGGAAGATTGGACAGGCAGGCCGCGATCAGCGGCTGGCCTGATATCAGGGGATAGTCCATGTTCGTGACATCTGCCTTTGCAGAAGAGTCAGCGCCGGCCGCCGAAGGCGCCGCCGGTGCGGGAGCCGAAACGCATGCCGGCACCGAGGTGCCCGGCGAGGCGCACGGCACGTTCCCGCCATTCGATCCGGCGACGTTCCCGTCGCAGTTGCTGTGGCTGGCGATCACCTTCGGGCTGTTCTACCTGTTCCTGAAGCGGGTGGTGATGCCGCGCCTTGGTGGCATCATCGACGTCCGCAACGACCGCATCACGCAGGACCTCGACCATGCCGCCCGGCTGAAGGGCGAGGCTGACGCCGCCGTTGCTGCTTACGAGCAGGAACTGGCCGAAGCCAAGTCGAGAGCCAATGCGATCGGCCAGCAGGCCGGCGATGCCGCCAAGGCCGAGGCCGACGCCGCCCGCAAGAAGGTCGAGGCGGAGCTCGACAAGAAGCTCGGCGCGGCCGAGGCCAGCATCGCGTCGATCAAGGCTAACGCCATGAAGGAAGTCGGCACCATCGCCGAGGACACCGCTTCGGCCATCGTCGAGGCGCTTGTCGGCGGCAAGGCCAGCAAGGCCGAGATCGCGGCAGCGGTCAAATCCGTGGCCCGGTGAGGAGCGCATCATGGACGCTACATCTCTCGCAACGCTCTGGGCCACGGTCGCCCTGATCATCTTTCTTGGCGTTGCCGTCTACATCAAGGTGCCCGGCCTGATCGCCAAGGGCCTCGACGCGCGCGCCGCCAAGATAAGCAACGAGCTTGAAGAAGCCCGCCGACTGCGCGAAGAGGCCCAGCAGTTGCTCGGCCAGTACCAGAAGAAGCGCAAGGAAGCCGAGCAGGAGGCCGCCGACATCGTCGCCGCCGCCAAGCGCGAGGCCGAACTGCTCGCCGCCGAGGCGCACAAGAAGACCGAGGACTACGTGACGCGCCGCACCGCGCTCGCCGAGCAGAAGATCGGCCAGGCCGAGCGCGAGGCAGTTGCGGAAGTGCGTGCCAGCGCCGTCGACGTCGCCGTCGAGGCCGCCCGCGCGCTGCTTGCCGCCAAGGTCGACGCCAAGGCCGGCGCGGACTTCTTCAAGTCGGCGCTGCAGGAAGTGAAGGCCAAGCTGAACTAGGCTGGTATGTCCTATCTAGCATGAAGCCGCCTGGGGCAACCCGGCGGCTTTTTTGTTTGAGCGGAGATAATCTCCCCCCTTGAGGGGGAGATGTTCGCCAAAGGCGACAGAGGGGGTCGGTTCGACTGGGCTCGACTTTCTTGCGGACGACAGATGGCGTTGGAGCTTCACGCGAAGCGACCCCCTCTGCCTGCCGGCCATCTCCCCCTCAAGGGGGGAGATTATTCCAAGCCGACGAAGCTCTCTTCCTCAACCACCTCGACGCCGCCCAAGCGAAACGGCGCGAATGACGCCCGGTGCAACCTTGCCACCGGGCCGTGCGCTTCGATCGCGGTGCGGTGGCGGACCGTTGCGTAGCCCATATGCACCTCGAAGCCGTAGCGCTCGTGGTGACCGCCGCAGCCGCACATCATGCGGTCGCGCATCACCTTGGCGACGATCGAGGCGGCGGCGATCGACTGCGAGCGCTGGTCGCCCTTGATCAGCGCGCGTCCTTCGCAAGCGAGACCGGGCGGCACGTCGCGGCCGTCGGCCAGTGCCAGCTTCGGCCGCAGCGACAGGCCTGCGACGGCACGGCGCATCGCTTCGAGGCTGGCCTTCAATATGTTGCTGCCATCGATGCCTTCGGCGCTGATCGAGGCCATCGACACGCCGAGCGCCGAGCCCAGGATCCTGGCGAACAGCGCTTCACGCTGCAGATGGGTGAGGCGCTTGGAATCGTCGAGCCCCTCGGGAATGTTGGCGGGGTTGAGCACCACCGCCGCCGCGACGACCGGACCGGCGAGCGGTCCGCGCCCGGCCTCGTCCATTCCCGCCACCGGCCACAATCCGTCGGCCATCGCCTTCGTCTCGATGGAGAAATCGGGTTTCTCGACGATTTCGAAGAGAAGCGGAGAATCGGAACGCGCGCGAGCCATGGTGCGGCGAGGTTCGCATCGGCTCCGATTCTCCGCAAGTCCCTCCGGGTCGGGTGGGGCGCGGACCGCGAGGGCACCGTCTCGAGGCCGGGGGACAGGCCGGACGGGATTCTTCTCGCGCCAGCCGGCGGTGGCCGGCGCGAGACCTTCAAAGCAGCATCAACTGCTCGGTGGCGTTGGCTGCGGCGACGAACTGGTCGGTCCTGAGCTGCCGCCGCTCGGCGTTGAGCCCGAGCCGCTTGGCGGTGATCTCGAAACGGCGGCCGATCTGCCAGGCATAGGGTCCGGCGCCCTTCATGCGCTTGCCCCATTCCGAATCGTAGTCCTTGCCGTCGCGCATCGAACGGATCAGCGACATCACGTGCCGGTAGCGGTCCGGATAATGGCGCAACAGCCAGTCCTTGAAGATCGGCGCCACCTCCAGCGGCAGCCGCAGCACGACATAGCCCGCTTCGCGCGCGCCGGCGGCGCGTGCCGAATCGAGGATGCGCTCCATCTCCGGATCGGTCAGGCCGGGGATGATCGGCGCGACCATGACGGAGGCCGGAATGCCGGCGTCGGAGAGCTGCCGGATCGCCTCCAGCCGCTTGGTCGGCGTCGACGCGCGCGGTTCCATGGTTCTCGCCAGCATGCGGTCGAGCGTCGTCACCGACAACGCCACCTTGGCAAGTCCGCGTTCGGCCATGCGCGACAGGATGTCGATGTCGCGCGTCACCAGCGCCGACTTGGTGACGATGCCGACCGGATGGCCGCGCGCCTCCAGCACTTCGAGGATCTCGCGCATGATCCGGTACTGCTTCTCGATCGGCTGGTAGGGATCGGTGTTGGTGCCGATGGCGATGGTGCGCGGCTGGTAGCCGGACTTCGACAGTTCCTTGTCGAGCATGCGCGCCGCATCAGGCTTGGCGAACAGCTTCGATTCGAAATCGAGTCCCGGCGACAGGCCCATGAAGGAATGCGTCGGCCTGGCAAAGCAGTAGACGCAGCCATGCTCGCAACCGCGATAGGGGTTGATCGAACGATCGAAGGAGATGTCGGGCGACTCGTTGCGCGTGATGATGGTGCGCGGCCTCTCGACCTGCACCTCGGTCTTGAACGGCGGCAGTTCCTCCAGCGAATTCCAGCCGTCGTCGAACACATGCCGGCTGACCGGCTCGAAGCGGCCGGACGGATTAATGCCGGCGGAACGGCCGCGATTGCGGTCGGGCCGCACGCGCATGCCGCTCTGCTCGATCATCGCATTCGCCATCTCGGCTCTCCCGGCTCCGAAGGCTGCAATGTCGGCACGCACGATCTGTTCCATTTTCGCCCTTTCCCAAGGACTGTCAGCAGGCTGTCGAATCGCTCTGTTCATGAAACTATTCCTATTTTCTCGATGAGAACAAAGCAAGAACTTTTTGTGCCGCGATGCAAAAACTGGCGCATGGCGCGGCTTTCCGCTATTCGGCTGGCAATGCTCACCGTTCTCATCGAAACCCTGAATGACGAAGAGGGCCTTGCCCGCACGCTCGCCTCGCTGATCGGCGGCGCGGTCGAAGGCGTGGTGCGCGACGTCGTCGTCTGCGACACCGGCTCGACCGACCAGACGCACCGCGTTGCCGACCATGCCGGCTGCCACTATGTCGCCGGCGGCATCGCCGCCGGTATCCGGCAGGCAAAGGGCGACTGGCTGCTGTTGCTGGAGCCCGGCGCGCGGCTGTCGGACGGCTGGATCGACGAGGTCGTGGCCCACACGGCGAAGGCCACCATGCCGGCGCGTTTTTCTCGCGCGCGCGGCAGCCGCGCGCCGTTCCTGGCCAGGGTCTTTTCCGGCAACCGGGCGCTGGCCGAGGGGCTGGTCATCAGCAAGCGCCAGGCCACGGCGCTCGCCAAAAGCGCCCGCAGCGCCGAAGCCATCGCGCGCGGCCTGGCAACGAAAAGACTCGACGCGGAGATTTGGGTCGCGCCGCCGAAGTGATTTTTCCCGCGTTTTTGGGGGAGAAGGAGCGCCGACAAGAACCTTGCCTCGCTCGGCAAGTACCATTTCGATCTCGACGACTGGCGGATGCTGAAATTCTTCTCCTACCTGAAGCCCTGCGATGCCGGCACCGGCCCGCATGTCTATGTGCGCGGCAGCCACAAACGCCGCAGCCTAAAGCACCAACTTACGCTGCTTGTCGAGCATCCGGCGGATGAGGTGCTGAAGGTCTATGGCGACGACAGCCCGGTCACGCTCACGGGTGAAGCAGGGCTCGGCTTCGTCGAGGATCCGTTCGGCTTCGACATGGGCACGGTGCCTTCGCGCACGCCGCGGCTGATGATGGAAGTCGGCTTCGGCGTCTCGCGCCCCTCGCGCCGGCGCTTCCACGGCGAGCCGGTCATCCGCTGAAGCGGCGACGCCCGTCAGGCGGTCACCCGGCCTTGCCGCGTTTCAGGTGCTCGTCCAGGCGCGGCATGATCTCGACGAAGTTGCAGGGCATGTGACGGTAGTCGAGCTGCGCCTTGATGATGCCGTCCCAGGCGTCCTTGCAGGCGCCGGGCGAGCCGGGCAGTACGAAGACGAAGGTGGCGTTGACGACGCCGCCGGTCGCCCGGCTCTGGATCGTTGAGGTGCCGATCTTGTCGTAGGAGATGCGGTGGAACACTTCGGAAAAGCCGTCCATGCGCTTTTCGAAGATCGGTTCCAGCGCTTCCGGCGTCACGTCGCGGCCGGTGAAGCCGGTGCCGCCCGTGGTGATGACGACATCGACGCCTTCGTCCTTCGACCAGCCGAGCACCTTGTCGCGGATATTCTCCCGGTCGTCGGTGACGATGTCGCGCGCGGCGAGGATGTGGCCGGCCTCCGCGATGCGGTCGGCCAGCGTCTGCCCGGATTTGTCGTCGGCGAGGCTGCGCGTATCCGAAACCGTCAGCACCGCGATGCGCACGGGGATGAAGGGGCGGCTCTCGTCAATCTTGGCCATGGGCGTCGGCCTCCATGCTTCGCGTCGCGGCGACGAACCAGTCGGGATGGCGGCGCCTTATTTCGAGCGCCGCGCGCTTGGCGACATTGCCGGTCTCGAACAGGCCGAAGCAGGTGGCGCCGGAACCCGACATGCGGGCAAAGCCGGCGTCGGCCTTCCTCAGCGCCTTGAGCGCTTCGCCGATCGCCGGCTGGATGGCGCGGGCGGCGGGCTCGAGGTCGGTGCGCGTCGCCTCCAGCCAGTTGCGGATGGTATGGAAATCGAGCTTGCCGGGCAGCGGCGGCAGCGCCTCGTTGTCGCGGCTGGCCAGCGCCTTGAAAACCTCCGGCGTGGAAACCGCGATGCCCGGATTGACCAGCACCAGGGCGAGCGCGGGAAAGCCTTCGACCGCGGAAATCTCGTCGCCGACGCCGCGCGCGATCAGCGGCCTTGCCGCTAGGCACATCGGCACATCTGCTCCAAGCGACAGGCCGATCCGCGCCAGCTCGGCATCGTCGATGTCGAGCTGCCATGTCTGGACCAGTCCGCGCAGCACGGCGGCGGCATCGCTGGAGCCGCCGCCGACGCCGGAGGCGACCGGCAGGTTCTTTTCCAGATTGATGGCAACAGGTTGCGTGGCAAGCGATCCCGCTTCGCGGCGCAGTGCCTCGCGCGCCTTCACCACCAGATTGCTGTCGTCCGCTGGAACCGCAGGGGCGTATTTGCCTGAGATGGACAACCGGTCGGTCTCGGCCGGCTCGATCTCGACCCGGTCGCCGAAGCGGGTGAAGACGGCGAGGCTTTCAAGCAGATGATAGCCGTCGGCGCGCCTGCCGGTGACATGCAGCGCAAGGTTGATCTTGGCAGGGGCAAGCCACGTGCCGGCTTGCGTCCCGGCATCCAACGCTTCGGTTGCTGACGAGATGGCGTTCAGTCCTTGGCCAGCCGGTATTCGCCGGTCTTCGGGTCCTTGACCAGCGTCCCCATGGTGCCGTTTGCCGCCTGTTTCTCGGTACGCCGGATCTTGGCCGTCACGCGCTCGGCTTCGCGGATGAAGGCGCGATAGCCGAAATAGGCGGCGGCGCCGATAACGACGAAGAAAATGATCTGCGGCATCCCAAAACTCCTCCCTCGAATAGGCGGCGAATGCGGCCGGTCGGGTCGGTCAAGCGGATATGCTAGACGCTTTCACCGTTTTTTCAAAGCCCGAAGCGCGCCCACAGCGCGCGCTCTTCCGCCGCATCGACGACGCCGCTGGCTGCGGCGGCCGCGATGTCGGGCGCCGAAAAGCGCGAGCCGAACAGGCCGAAGCGGCCGAACAGGCCGCGCGGCGCGGTGATCAGCTTCAGCTGGGTCTTCGCCCCGAAGCGGGTCTTCAGAACGCCCCGCATGTCGCCCAGCGCGTCGACGAGGCCGAGCTCGAGACCCTTCTTGGCGGTCCAGAACAGGCCGGTGAACAGGTCAGGATCGTCCTTCAGCCTGGTGCCGCGCCGCTCCTTGACGAGGTCGATGAAGGTCTCATGCACTTCAAGCTGCAGCGCCTTCAGCCGCTCGACATCTTCCTTCTTCTCCGGCTTGAACGGGTCCAGCACCGCCTTGTTCTGGCCGGCGGTGTGGACACGCCGCTCGATGCCGATCTTTTTCATCAGCTCGGGAAAACCGAACGAGGCGGAGACGACGCCGATCGAGCCGACGATCGAGGACGGATCGGCAAAGATCTCGTCGCCGGCGACCGCGATCATGTAGCCGCCGGAGGCCGCCACGTCCTCGACGAACACTAGCACCTTCTTGTTCTTCTCCACCGCGAGGTCGCGGATACGCTTGAAGATCAGCCGTGACTGCACCGGCGAGCCGCCTGGCGAATTGATGGAGATGGCGACGACGGGCGCCTCGAAGGAGAACGCCTTCTCGATGAGGCCGGCGGTGGACGCCAGCGACAGGCTCGGCCGGAACTGGCCGCCGCCGGCCATGATCGTGCCGTGCAGGCGGATGACCGGAACCACGACGACGGTGGAGCGCCAGGACTTCGGCAGCAGGCGGTTCAAGAGGCGTTTCACGAGGTCGGGGTCTCCGGTCACTGAAAAAGCAGCAAGATGAGGCCTCATCTTGCTGTGGGCATGTAGGAATTCGCCGGCCAACGGCAATGCCGCATGGCCGGCCGATGATCAATCGCCGAAAAGCGACGCCAGTCCGTTGTTGATCATCTCGGTCCGCTCGGCTGGCCCGTTGCCTGTCTCGGCGTGCAGCATCAGCGGCGGGCGGATCGACAGTTTTCCGCGCGCGCCGAGCGTCGCCCTGACGACGATCCGGATTGCCGCCGCCTCGGGACGGGGGTGGACGGCGAGCATCTCGGTATCGCCGAAGCGGCCGTCGATCGCATCGAGCAGGGCGCCCAGCTGCTCGGGCCTGGCGATGACGGCGAGCCCGCCGCGTGGCTTCGCCACCGCGGCGGCGCTTCTGATCCAGCTTTCGAACAGCCCGTCCTCCATCACATGCGCCTGCTTGCGCAACTGATCCGGCGTGGCGCGGTCCTCAGCGGCGTTGAAGGGCGGGTTCATGATGACGAAGTCGAAACTGTTGTCGGCAAGGCCGGCCTCGCCGCGCGCCTTGCCCGTCAGCGTGACATCGGCCGTCAGCACCGAGGCGCGGTCGCCGAGATGCGCGTTGCCGGGATGGGCGAGCGTGGCATGCGCGAATCCGGCCATTTCCGGCGAGCGTTCGACCAGCACAACCCGCGCCGCCGGACAGCGCGACAGCACCGCAAGCCCCGCGGCGCCCGCGCCGGCGCCGAAATCGGCCAGCCGTCCGCCAAAGGGAGAGGGCACGGCGGCGGCCAGCATCATGGCGTCCATGCCGGCGCGGTGGCCGGCGGCCCGAGGCTGCACCAGCCAGAAACGCCCGCGATGGAAGGCATCGACCGTATGGGCCGGTGTGTCCGGGACAAGGGCTGCGGGCGACGCGGACGTCATTTCCGGCGGATCTCGTTGGCGATGCCGGCATCGGTCAATATGCGCCGCGCCGCGTCCGCCTTGTCGGCGTCGACCATGACGCGCCGCGGCAGGATGCCGATCGAGCCGTCGAGCACGCTCATGTTCTCATCGGCGACGAAACAGGCGATGCCGGCGTCGCGCATCAGCGATTCGACGAAGGAGATGATCACGGCATCGTTGGTACGGATGAGCTCTATCATGGAATGAAAATCGCAGGTTGCGCCGTTCCTGTAAACGTGGGCGTTCACGCCGCCGGCCGCAACCGCGCCAATTCGCCTCTTGCCGTGCCGGTGGATGCCGCCCTAGAGTCTGCTTCGGGACTAGGTGCCGTCGTGCGCTTGGAATAGACGGGAGTGTCTGTGGTGGGTGTCGTTCTCAACATCGAAAACGGGAAGCGGGAACCCGCCTCCATCAAGGATCTGATCGATCTGACGGCCGCCGACATGGGCCGCGTCAACAAGCTGATCCTGTCCAAGGCCGGCTCCGACGTCGAGATGATCCCCGAGGTCGCCAACCATCTGATCTCGTCCGGCGGCAAGCGATTGCGGCCGATGCTGACGCTCGCCGCCGCCCAGATGTTCGGCTATTCCGGCGACGGTCATGTCAAGCTCGCCACTTCGGTCGAGTTCATGCACACGGCAACGCTGCTGCACGACGATGTCGTCGACGAGAGCGGCATGCGCCGCGGCAAGAAGACGGCGCGCATGATCTGGGGCAACCAGGCCAGCGTGCTGGTCGGCGACTTCCTGCTCGGCCAGGCCTTCCGCATGATGGTCGATGTCGGCTCGCTGGAAGCCCTCGACATCCTGTCCAGCGCCGCTTCCATCATCGCCGAGGGCGAGGTGATGCAGCTCGCCGCCGCCAAGAACCTGGAGACCACCGAGGACGAGCATTTCGCCGTCATCAAGGCCAAGACCGCCGCGCTGTTCTCGGCCGCCGCCGAGGTCGGCCCGGTCATCGCCCAGGCAACCCGCAACGACCGCGCCGCGCTGCGCTCCTACGGCATGAATCTCGGCCTTGCCTTCCAGCTCATCGACGACGCGCTCGACTATGGCGGCTCCAGCAAGGACCTCGGCAAGAATGTCGGCGACGATTTCCGCGAGGGCAAGGTGACGCTGCCGGTGATCCTCGCCTACAGGCGCGGCACCAAGGCCGAGCGCACCTTCTGGAAGCGCGCCATCGAGGACAACGTCACCGACGACGCCGGGCTCGAAAAGGCGATCGGCCTGATGACCCGCCACGGGGCGATTGCCGACACGATCGGCCGCGCCCGTCATTTCGGCGAGATCGCCAGGGATGCGCTGGCGCCGCTGGAGGCGACGCCGCAGAAATCGGCGCTGATCGACGTCATCGATTTCTGCATCGCCAGGGTGAACTGACAAGCGGCCGGCCGCAGAGCGCCGGAGCCCTCGGGCATCCCCCGAGAAGCTGCCAGCACCCGCCCATGGACCGCCTGTGCAGCGAGGTCGCCGCAAGTTTCGTGGCGTCAGGGCATAGATCATGATGTCAGGGTGTAGTTGGCCGCGCGATCTGCTATTATCGTCTGCGGCCATTGTTCGTTAATCGGGTGACCCGATTGTGAATTCGGCCCGGATTGAAGCCTGACCCCAAAAAGGCCATGCTTTGTCGGGAAAAGACCGAGTCTGTGGCGGTCCCATCGACTTGGGGATTGCGTCTGGCTGAAAGGGATACGATGCAAGGACGTGCGCGCTGGCTCGCGGGGCTGGCAATTGTGACGGGCATGGCGATCTCGGCTCTGCCGGCCCACGCCAAGCAAACCACCGAGCCGGTCAAGATCACCTCCTTCTCCGGCGCCTATCTTGCCGCGCGCATTGCAGAAGGCGACAACGATCTCGACAGCGCCATCGCCTATTACAAGCAGGCGCTGGCCTTTGCGCCCGGCGACACGGCGCTGCAGCAGAGCCTGATGCTGTCGCTGATCGCGCAGGGCCGCTTCGAGGAATCGCTCGTTTATGCCGACAAGCTCAGGGAAGTGCCCGATGTCGAGCGTTTCTCGCGCCTGGCGCTGGCCGTCGATTCCTTCCACAAGAAGGATTTCTCCAAGGCCGAGTACTGGCTGAAACTGTCGCTCGAATCCGATCTCGACCGGCTGCTGTCCGGCGTCATGAGCGGCTGGGCCAAGGAAGGCGCCGGCGAGCCCGCCGATGCCATGGCCGCCATCGACAAATTGCAGGGCCCCGACTGGTTCGGCCTGTTCAAGTCCTTCCACCGCGCGCTGATCGCCGATGCCGCCGGCATGTCCGAAAAGGCCGATCAGATCTACGCGGCGACGCTGCAGGACACCGCCGCCGGCGGTGCCGCGCCGGAGACATGGATGCGCAATGCGCAGGCCTACGCCTCCTTCCTCGCCCGCAAGGGCGACAAGGCCAAGGCGCTTTCGGTGCTCGACCAGGCCGAGGCGTTCGCGCCAGGCAAGCTGGAAATCACCACGCTGCGCGAAAAGATCAACAAGGGCGACAAGGTCGAGCCCTTGATCACCGGCCCGTCCGACGGCGCCTCCGAGATCCTGCTCGATCTCGCCACCGCGCTCAATCGCGGCGGCGGCGAGCCGTTCGTGCGCCTCTATCTGCAATATGCGCTGGCGCTGAAGCCCGACAGCGATGCCGCCCTGGTGCAACTCGCCGCAGTCGCCGAGCAGCTGAAGGACGGCGAGGGGGCAATCGCGCTCTATCGGCGCATTCCCGATTCCTCGCCGCTGAAGGAGCTTTCCGACCTGCAGCTCGGCCTCAACCTCGCCGATCTCGACCGCCATGACGAGGCGATCGCCCATCTGAAGGCGTTCGTCGACAAGCACCCGGACGATATGCGCGCCTATCTGGCGCTGGGTGGCGTCTACTCCTCCAAGGAGGACTTTCGCTCGGCCGCCAATCTCTACGACAAGGCCGTCGAGGTGCTGAAGACGCCAACGAATGCCAACTGGAACATCTTCTACCAGCGCGGCATCGCCTATGAGCGGCTGAAGGAATGGCCGAAGGCCGAACCGAACTTCCGCAAGGCGCTGGAGCTGTTCCCCGACCAGCCGCAGGTTCTGAACTATCTCGGCTATTCCTGGGTCGACATGAACTTGAACCTCAAGGAAGGCCTGGCGATGATCCAGAAGGCCGTCGACCTCAGGCCAAGCGACGGCTACATCGTCGATTCGCTGGGCTGGGCCTATTTCCGCATGGGCCGTTTCGAGGATGCGGTCCGCGAAATGGAGCGCGCGGTGTCGCTGAAGCCGGAAGACCCGGTGCTGAACGACCATCTCGGCGACGCCTACTGGCGCGTCGGCCGCAAGCTGGAAGCCACCTATCAGTGGAACCAGGCCCGCGACCTGAAGCCGGATCCCGACGTGCTTGCGACCTTGCAGCAGAAGCTGATCAAGGGTCTTCCGCCGATCGAATCCAACACGGCGCAGGAAACCCCGAAGGTCAAGCCGACCACGCCCGCGCCGAAGGGCTGAGCGGCACCGAAGCATGCTTTGAGCGGGGCTCTTCGGAGCCCCGCTTCTTTTGAGCTTAGCTTCTCGTCTCACGCAAGCTATCCCAATCGCCGGGCGCTTGGGCGACATTGGAAACGTCGGCGCCGCCCCTCATCCGCCTGCCGGCGCCTTCTCCCCGTATAGTGACGGGGAGAAGGGGGTGGCCGCGACGTCGGCACTCATTCTGCAACGTTGGCGGTTGGCGAAACCCGGCCGCGGTGGCGTCTTTCTCCCCGTCACTATACGGGGAGAAATGCCCGGTAGGGCAATGAGGGGCGGCGCGGACGGACGAGATATGATCAAAGCGTCTCGCATGAGGCGCGGGGGAACAGCCTGCGATAGACGAACCACCCAAAGTTCGCTTGCCTTGACGCTTGCCGGCCGTGCCTCTAGAGCGTGGTCCCCATCCAGCCGCTCCATCGAGGCCGCCGTGACCGTCGACATTCCCGCCCACATGCATCCCAGCCGCTCCTTCCAGGGGCTGATCCTGACCTTGCACAATTACTGGGCGAACTATGGCTGCGTCATCCTGCAGCCCTACGACATGGAGGTCGGCGCCGGCACCTTCCATCCGGCGACCACCTTGCGCGCGCTGGGTCCGAAGCGCTGGAACGCCGCCTATGTGCAGCCGTCGCGCCGGCCGAAGGACGGGCGCTATGGCGAGAACCCCAACCGGCTGCAGCACTATTACCAGTACCAGGTGATCCTGAAGCCGAACCCGCCCAACCTGCAGGAGCTCTATCTCGGCTCGCTGGAAGCCATCGGCGTCGATCCGCTGCTGCACGACATCCGCTTCGTCGAGGACGACTGGGAGAGCCCGACGCTGGGCGCCTGGGGGCTCGGCTGGGAGTGCTGGTGCGATGGAATGGAAGTGTCGCAGTTCACCTATTTCCAGCAGGTCTGCGGCATCGAATGCGCGCCGGTGGCGGGCGAGCTCACCTACGGGCTGGAACGGCTCGCCATGTATGTGCAGGGCGTCGACAATGTCTACGACTTGAACTTCAACGGCCGCGATGGCGCCGACAAGGTCACCTATGGCGACGTCTTCCTGCAGGCCGAGCAGGAATATTCGCGCCATAATTTCGAATTCGCCAACACCGCGATGCTTCTAAAGCATTTCGAGGACGCCGAGGCCGAGTGCAAGGCGCTGCTCGCGGCCGGCGCGCCCGGATCGAATGACGCGCCGGCGCGGCACCGCATGGTCCTGCCTGCCTATGACCAGTGCATCAAGGCCAGTCACGTCTTCAACCTGCTCGACGCGCGCGGCGTGATTTCGGTCACCGAGCGGCAGAGCTACATCCTCAAGGTGCGCAACCTTGCCAAGGCCTGCGGCGAGGCCTTCCTGCAGACCGAGGCGGGCGGGCTGGCGGCCTAAGGTGTCGATATTCAGGTGATGCCGGCCTGACCTGAATATCGAGACACCTTAGTTCAAGGTCCTTTCACCGATTGTGAGCGAAGCGATCGGCAACGAGCCCTGGCTGCTTGCGCCATCGATCGTCCGCAGCGCCTGCCGCACGCCCGGCATCGTGAACGTGCCATGCATCTGGGCGGCGAAGCAGGCGCTCAGTGCCAGGATCTGCAGGGTTCTCGATACCGTTTTCATGGTCGTTCAGCCAATAGGTCTCTGCCTGAGCGTTGGTCGCTTCAGCGCTGCGTTCGGTTCATTGGATTTCTGTTCTTAGGACGGGCGCGCCCGCCTGGTCCCGACAAAGACCTGATAATTTCCTGAAATCGGCCGCCCTGGCGGTCGGCGGGCAGGGGTGACAGCGGCGAGCCGAGTTGCTATGCCGCTCCTACCTCCCCCTTGATGGGGGAGGTCGCCGCGAAGCGGCGGGTGGGGGTGCTGCGCGATTCCCTATGCCAAAACTTGATCGGTTCAAGCTGCAGTCCGCGCGAAGGCTTCGCGCGGCCATGACCGAAGAAGAACGCACGCTCTGGCGGCATCTCTGGCGCATTCCGGTAGAGGGCACGCACTTTCGCCGACAAGCATCCGTAGGCGGCTACTACCCCGACTTCATCTCTCATCGGCTGAAGCTGATTGTCGAAGTGGACGGCTTCCATCACGGTTTTGACGACCAGCTGCGCCATGATGAGGTTCGAACACGATGGTTTGAAAGCCAAGGTTATCGCGTTGTCCGTTTCTGGAACCATGAGATAAAAAACGAACTGGATTCTGTCCTCGATACAATTTATGCGGCGGTGGAAGAACGGAAATCACACCTGCATCTGCGCGATGGTGCCGAAGGTATTGGCGGCTGAGAGGCCGCCACCCCGCCCCGGCGCTGCGCGCCGACCCTCCCCATCGAGGGGAGGGTAAGGAGCCAACCTATGCCCGACCTGCTTCTCGAACTTCGCTCCGAGGAAATCCCCGCGCGCATGCAGCGCAAGGCCGCGGGCGATCTCAGGAAGATGCTGACCGACGGCCTCGTCGAGGCCGGTCTGACCTATGAGGCGGCGCGCGAGTACTGGACGCCGCGGCGCCTGGCGCTCGACATTCGCGGCCTGACGGCGCGCTCCAAGGACATTCGCGAGGAGATCAAGGGCCCCGCCACCTCGGCGCCGGAACAGGCGGTGCAAGGCTTCCTGCGCAAGGCCGGCCTCGCCTCGATCGCCGAGGCGCATGTCCATTCCGACCCGAAGAAGGGCGACTTCTATGTCGCCCATATCTCCAAGCCGGGCAGGGCGGCGGAGGACATCATCGCCGAACTGGTGCCGGGCATCATCCGCAGCTTCCCCTGGCCGAAATCGATGCGCTGGGGGCCGGCCTCGGCCAGGCCCGGCTCGCTGCGCTGGGTGCGGCCGCTGCAATCGATCGTCTGCACCTTCGGCCCCGAGACCGAGGAGCCCGTGGTGGTCGATTTCGATATCGACGGCATCCGCTCCGGCAACGTCACCTATGGCCATCGCTTCCACGCCCCGGGCGAATTCACCGTGCGTCGTTTCGACGACTACGTGTCGAAGCTGGAGGCCGCCAAGGTCGTGCTCGATGCCGAGCGGCGCAAGGAGATCATCCTGGCCGACGCCCGCAACCTAGCCTTCGCCAACGGTCTCGACCTGGTCGAGGACGAAGGGCTGCTGGAGGAAGTTTCCGGCCTCGTCGAATGGCCTGTCGTGCTGAGGGGCGAATTCGAGCAGGATTTCCTCGCCATTCCGCCCGAGGTCATCCGGCTGACCATCCGCGCCAACCAGAAGTGTTTCGTGACCCGGCCGCAAGGGGCGGGCGAGGACCTGTCCAACCGCTTCATCCTCGTCGCCAACATCGAGGCCAAGGATGGCGGCAAGGAGATCGCGCATGGCAACGGCAAGGTAGTGCGCGCCCGCCTCTCCGACGCGTTCTATTTCTGGAAGACCGACCAGGGCGATCTGCCAGATTTCGGCGAACTCAAGACGTCGGCGGAAAGGTTCGGGCTCGATCTGAAGAAGCCGCTCGACCAGCGCATGGCGCGTCTGGACCATCTCAACGTGACCTTCCACGCCAAGCTAGGCACACAGGGTGCACGCGTCGAGCGTATCGCGCGGCTGGCCGAGGAACTGGCGCCGGTCGTCGGCGCCGATCCGGCGCTGGCGCGCCGCGCAGCCGTGCTCGCCAAGGCCGACCTGCAGACCGAAGTGGTCGGCGAGTTCCCGGAATTGCAGGGCGCCATGGGCCGCAAATATGCGCTGCTGGAGGGCGAGCATCCGTCCGTCGCAGCGGCTGCCGAGGAACACTACAAGCCGCAGGGCCCGTCCGACCGCGTGCCGACCGATCCGGTCTCGGTGGCGGTGGCGCTCGCCGACAAGCTCGACACGCTGACCGGCTTCTGGGCCATCGATGAGAAGCCGACCGGCAGCAAGGATCCGTTCGCGCTGCGGCGTGCTGCGCTCGGCGTGGTCAGGATCCTGATCGAGAACCGCGTTCGGTTGGCGTTGACATCTATCTTCGCCAAGGCCTTTGCAAACTTTGCAGGCGGTGCGAGCCAGCAGTCCGACCTCCTCGCCTTCTTCCACGACCGCCTGAAAGTCTATCTCCGCGATCAGGGCGCCAGGCATGATCTGATCGATGCCGTCATCACGCCGCAGTCGGACGACCTCTTGCAGATCGTGCGCCGCGTCGAGGCGCTCGGGTCCTTCCTCGACAGCGACGACGGCAGGAATTTGCTCGCCGGCACCAAGCGCGCGGCCAACATCCTGGCCGCCGAGGAGAAGAAGAAAACCCTGGTCGCCGAGACTGTTGAGCCGGCGCTGTTTCGCGAGGATGCCGAGAAGTCGCTGTTTGCCGCAGTGAATCAGGCCGAGAAGGAAGCCGGCCAAGCGATTCAAAACGAAGATTTTTCCGCCGCCATGCTGGCGCTTAGCGTTTTGCGTGAACCGGTTGATTCATTTTTTGAACGGGTTCTCGTCAATGATGAGGACCAGGCCGTGCGCGCCAATCGGCTGGCGCTGCTTGCCCGCATCCGCGCCGCCACCGACCAGGTCGCGGATTTCTCCAAGATCGCCGGCTGACGGCTGAGAAAAGTCGGCCCTGAAGTTGCCTGCGCCTAGCAGGGCGCGGGCAGCGCGCCCCTGCCTTCAGGCGTCAAAATTAGTACGCTGGCGCCGGCTTACAGTCATATGACGATGACCTCCGCATGGGAGAACCAATGCGTGTCGCCCAGAAGTGTGCAGCGGTTCTGGGACAACGACATGCATCAAACAAAAGACGTTCCCCCAACGATGGAGGCTTGCCATGCATTCCGATCACGACATCGAAGTGACTGAAGAAACCCCGGCCGTCGAGGCGAGCGACTCCGCCTCCGACACCATCCTCGATCATGCCGCCGCGGCCGCGGTCGAGGCCGCCGATCTGTCTGACGACGAGGATGGCGACGACGAAGACGCCGAAGATACCGACGAGGAAGCCACCCTCTCGGGTGACGATGAGGACGAGGACGGCGAAGAAGAAGACGGCGTGAAGGCCGAAGGCGATGACGACGAAGACGGGTCCGACGAGGACAAGGAAGAAGCCGCCTGAGCATCCGCGCCCAACTGGCCCGACCGGGCCAAGAAAAGGGCGGCGCCAGCGCCGCCCTTTTTGCCGTCAGTCCTCGAGGATGCTGACGTAGACGCTGTTCGAATAGACATCGACCTGGATGAGAGGCTCGCCATTGATGATGGCGCGCCGCGTCGCGCCGCTCATGGCGCCGCCACGCTTCAGCATCCGCTCAAGATCGGCGCGGTCCTCGTTGCTGCGGAACCAGGCGTCGCCCTCGTCGTCGCGGTCGCGCCGATGGAACTTGTGCCAGTTGGCGCGGTCCTGCCTCACCATCTGCGCGGCGCTGTCCAGCGGATAGCCGTCGCTGGCTTGGTGATCCCGCTCGGAAATGCGCGCGACATAGGAGCCGAGCATGTCGTCGGCCCGCGCCGTGCTCGTGCCCAGCACCGACGCCAGCAGCAATGCGGCGACGGCAAATCGTCTCGTCTTGTTCATGATGAACCCCCTTATGAAACCCAAATCCTCGTCCAGCGAAGCCGCCCGAGCGGTTCGGGCAGCGGCGATGGAATCAGGGACGAATACTGCCATCCGCACATGTGTGCCGGATGACGGATCCGCCTCCGCCGAAAGCTTACATGGCTTTTCCGATAGGGGATATCGGTGCCGGCTGCGCCGATGCCGGTTGCGGCTGCTGCGCCTCCGGCTGCGATTTCGGCTCGCCGTTTGACGCGGTCGCCTCGCCGGCCGGCTTGCCGTCTTCGGCGGGCTTCGTCTCGGTCGCCGGCGCAGTGGCGGCGGTGGCCTTGGCCGGCACGGCAGCAGGCGTTGCAAAGGCGCCGCCGACGACGCCGCCGCGGATGATCATCGGGCTCTGCATGGAGCC
>NZ_RZOF01000097.1:0-18254 GCF_003998955.1 Mesorhizobium sp. M4B.F.Ca.ET.017.02.2.1
ATCCTCTACATGGCCAACACGCCCGCCGCGAACCTGTCGGCCATCCTGTTCATCGATGCCGCGACGTTGGCTGTGCTTGCCTTCGTCTGGCTGGGTGCCCGTGGCGCCGAAGCTGAATCCGCCGGCGGTTTCGACTGGCCGTCGATCGCGCCCGCCATCTTCGTCGGGCTTTCTGCGCTGGGGCTTTCGGTCGACCCGGCCTTCACCGTCGCCGGTGATGCCCTGGCGGGCGCCGCGCTGCTTGCCGCAATGCTGGCCGTGGCCCTCTATCGGCCGCGCGCGCTGCCGCTTCTCCATGCCGCCGGCCTGGTGACGGCGATGATCTATCTCGGCATCATCCCGCCGACCTCGATCGGTTCCGATATCGTCGGCGGCAGCCTCGGCGTCGATGGCCAGCCGGTGGTGGTGTCGGATCAGTTGACGCGCAACATCGGCGTCGGGCTCGGCCTGCTGTTCATCGCCGCCGGCTTCTGGGCCGCGCGCCAATGGGTGGCAACCGCCCGCATCCGGTCGGCTTCCTGGGTTGCCTGGGCCGTGATCGCGCCGTTGGTCGTGCTCACGGCTCTGTGGTTCACCTTCGGCAATCTCGACCGCGACTTCCTCTACGCTGCGGTCGCGGCTCTTCTGGTCGTGACTTTCGCCGCCGGCGGTGAATGGATCGCGCGCGCCGAGGAGCCGCCGCTGAAGGGAGATGGCGCCGTCTCCTTCGCGCTCGGCGGCGCGGCGATCGCCGCCCTGTTGATGCTGCATATGGCCTTCGGCTCCGGCTGGACCACCGTGCTTGTCGGCGCGGCGGCCGTCGTACCCGCGCTGGCGACCCGCTGGCGGTCCTATCCGGTGCTCGGCTGGATTTCGGTTGGCGCCGTCGTCGCCACGCTTGCCCGCGTCGCCTACGACCCGACCATCGTCGGCGCCGCATCGCTGTCGACGACGCCTGTCTTCAACTGGCTGCTGCCGGGCTACGGCGTGCCGGCGCTAGCCTTCGGCTTCGCCGCCTGGCAGCTCGCCCGCACGACAAACGGCCGGCCGCGCCTGGCGATGGAAGCGGGGGCGGCGCTCTTCGCGCTGCTCACGCTCGCCATATTGGTGCGCCACGCCATGCATGGCGGTGTGCTGGACACCGGCACGGTTACGCTCGCCGAACAGGCGATCTACACGCTGATCGCGCTTGGCGCCGGCGCCATCCTTGTCGCCATCGACAGGCGCTCGCCGAGTTCGGTGATGCGCTACGGCTCGATGGCCGTCGGCGTGCTCTCCGTCGCCTTCGTCGCCGTCCGGCATTTCGTGGTGCTGAACCCGCTGTTCACTGACGAATCGACCGGGACGATTCCGGTGTTCAACCTCCTCTTCCTCGCCTATCTCCTGCCGGCCGTCGCTGCCGGCGCGCTGGCGCTCTACGTCCGCGACAAGCGCCCCCGCTGGTACGCGGCGATGCTGGCGCTGGTCGCTTCGCTGCTCGCCTTCGCCTATGCGACGCTGTCGGTCAGGCGGCTGTTCAAGGGCGAGTTCATCGGACTGTGGAGCGGGCTCGGCCAAGTGGAGACCTACACCTATTCGGCGCTGTGGCTGGCCATCGGCGTCGCGCTGCTGACCGCCGGAGTGTGGCTGAAATCGCAGGTGCTGCGCGTCGCCTCGGCAGCGCTGATCGCGATCGCCGTGCTGAAGGTCTTCCTGTTCGACATGTCGGAGCTGGAAGGCGTGCTCAGGGCGCTGTCCTTTATCGGCCTCGGCGCCGTGCTGATCGGCATCGGCCTGTTCTACCAGCGGCTGCTGACAAGAGCAGCGAAGGAGAAGGCGGAACAAGCAGAAACAATCGGCTAGCCGGGAATAAACCGGCATCCGCCAGCGTTCATCCATTGCTTGGGTAACCGGAGCGGTGGGCCGCTTCGCGCTGGCTGCTTGCGCCGCGCCCCAAAGGCGCGTTCAATCTGGATGGAAAACGACCTCGAAAACCAGCGGTCATGGACGAAAAGAAGGCAGCGATCCTTGGCGAAATACCGCGTTTGCGCCGCTACGCGCGCTCGCTGCTGCGCGACCGCGATTCGGCCGACGACCTCGTCCAGGACTGCCTCGAACGGGCCCTGGTCAGGCTCGATAACTGGCAGACGGGAGAAAGCCCAAGGAGGTGGCTGTTTACGATCATGCATCATCTGTTCATCGACCAGATGCGCAAGGTGAACCGGCGCGGCAAGGCGGCGATGCTGCCGCTCGAGTCCGGCGAGGCGCAGGCAGCTCCGGCCGATCAGGTCGAGAGCATCGCCTCGCGCGAGATCATCGATGCCTTGCAGGCGATCAGCCCCGATCGCCGCGCGGCGCTGGTCATGGTGGCGATCGAAGGCTTTTCCTATGCCGAGGCGGCCAACATCCTTGGCGTGCCGGCCGGCACGCTGATGTCGCGCATCGCGCGCGGGCGCGAGGAACTGCGCGGCCTGCTGGATGATACGGCGCGCCGCCGGTCGATAAGGATCGTCGAGAAATGACCCGGCGCGATTTCTCCGAACGCGACATCCACATGGCCCTCGACGGCGAGCTGCCCGGCGAGGAGCGCATGGCCTATGAGGCCTGGCTAGAGGCCAATCCCGAAATGAAGGCAAGGAGCGCCCGCTTCGTCGCCGATCGGGCTGCCCTTCGCGCCGCCTTTGCCGGCGTGCTCGAAGAACCGGTGCCGGCACGGCTGAAGCAGGCCGTGTTCGGCGAGGCTCCAGGAAGGACGACAGCCCGGCGCTCGCGCTGGTGGCTTTCGGCCGCAGCCGCCGCCGTGCTGGTGATCGGCGGGCTTGCCGGTTATGTCGCCGGCATCGATGGCATCGGCAGGGGAGGCGAAAGCGAGGATCTGCTCGCCGAGCAGGCGATCGCGGCCCATGTCATCTATGCCGCCGAGAAGCGCCATGCGGTCGAGGTGCCGGCGAGCGACAAGGATCATTTGCAGACCTGGTTGTCCAACCGCGTCGGCCTGAAGCTGGTCGCGCCCGATCTGGTGGCCGAAGGCTTCCAGCTGGTCGGTGGCCGGTTGTTGCCCGCCGGCCAGGGCAAGGCGGCGATGCTGCTCTATGAGGACGCCAATGGGGAGCGCATCTCGCTGTTCGTGACCGCCGAATCGGCCGGCAAGTCCAAGGGCACCTATGCAGCGGAGGCCGACGGCCCCGAGGCTGTCTACTGGCTGGACAAGGGCTATGGCTGCGCCGTCGTCGGCTCGCTGCCGCGCGAGCGTCTGGCGGCCGTCGCCAAGAGCGCCTACGGTCAGCTTCTGGCCGGCCTCGCCAGTTGAAAACAGCGGGTTTTTCGACATTGGCGCTGCGCTGAAAACAGCGAGTCAGTGCAGAGCTCCTTCAGCATTGGACCACTATTCAACCTGTCACAATTCGGCCCTAATCGAGGAGCGATAGCGCTTGATGAATACTGGTGCTGGGGGCCGGTATCATCCATGCTTTAGACAAGGGTCATTCCCACAACCCAATCGAGGTTTCTGAAGCCCGCATGCCTGCCGAAATCCGCAAGGCCCGCGCGTCCGACGTCGATGACCTGGCCGCCATCGAGAAGGCTGTTTTTTCGAGCGATCGCATGTCGCGCCGCTCCTTTCGCCAGCTGATCGAGCGCGAGACCGCCGAGATGCTGGTTGCAGAAAGCGATGGCCGCGTTGCCGGCTATGCCGTGGTGCTGTTTCGCAAGGGCAGCGGCGTCGCCCGGCTCTATTCCATCGCCGTCGGTCCTTTCTTCGGCCAGCTCGGCATAGGCCGCCAGCTGCTGTCGGCGGCGGAGGAGGCGGCCTTCGAGCACGACCGGATGATGCTGCGCCTCGAAGTGCGCGAGGACAATCAGCGCGCCATCCGCGTCTATGAGCAGGCCGGCTATCGCAAGATCGGTCGCGAGCCGGACTACTACGAGGACGGCGCAACCGCGCTGCGCTACGAGAAGACCTTGCGCGGCGACGTGCCGATCGCCACCACCGTTCCCTTCTACCCGCAGACCTGCGAGTTCACCTGCGGCCCGTGCTGCCTGATGATGGCGATGGCCAATTTCGACCACGGCTTCGTGCCCGACCCGGTGATGGAAATCCGCCTCTGGCGCGAGGCCACCACCGTCTTCATGATGTCGGGGCCGGGCGGCTGCGAGCCGTTCGGCCTGGCGGTCGCCGGCTATGAAAGCGGGCTCGCGGCGGAGATCTTCGTCTCCTTCCATGGCGCGCTGTTCCTGCAGTCGGTGCGCAGCGAGGACAAGCGCCGGGTGATGGAGCTTGCCCAGGTCGACTTCCGCCGCCGCGCGGAACTTTACGGCATTCCGGTGAATTACCGTCCATTCGCCCTCGACGATGTTCGCAACGCCATCGCCGGGGGCAAGCTGGTGCTGGTGCTGATCAGCGGCTTCCTGATGTTCGGCAAGAAGGTTCCGCATTGGGTGCTGGCCATTGGCGACGACGGCGACCATATCCTGATCCACGATCCATGGGTCGAGGACGAGCGGCAGGAGACGATCCTTGATGCGGCCAACATTCCCGTGCCTTACGGCATCTTCATGAACATGGCGCAGTTCGGTCGCGACGGGCTGCGTGCAGCCATCATTCTGGGGAAGCGCTGACAACAATGACCTGGGTCATCCTTACAGGCAGGCAGAACGATCTCGACCAGGTGGCGACGCCGCACAAGGTCATCACCAACCGCGATTATCTCGCCCATCCGGCGCTGTTTCGCGGCCAGCGGCCGAAGGTCATCAACCTGTCGAACAATTACGGCTATCAGAGCCGCGGCTATTACGCCTCGCTACTTGCCGGCTCGCGCGGCCACAAGGTGATCCCGACCGTCGAGACGATGATCGACCTGTCGGAACGCAAGCTCTACGAGCACGCGCTGCCCGAACTGGAGCTCGCGCTCAACAAATGCCGCAAGGATCTCGGCGGCACCTTCCCGGCCAAGGTCGCCATCTTCTTCGGCATCGGTCCGTCGAAGGTATGGGACCGTTTCGCCAAGCTCCTGTTCGACTGGTTCCGCGCGCCGGCGCTGGAGGTCCACATCAAGGACAGCGCCGAATGGGCCTCGATCCGCAAGATCGGCTTCCTGCCGCTCGCCCGCATGACCGAGGAGGAGGAGAGGATCTTCCTGCAGTGCCTGGAGACCTACACCAACCGCGAATGGCGCGACACCAAGGGCCGCACGCCGGCGCGCTACACTTTCGCGACCCTGGTCGATCCGCATGAGGAATTGCCGCCGTCGGAGATTTCCTCGCTGCGCTACTGGGCGAGGATCGCCGAGAAGATGGGCGTCGAAATCGAGCCGATCACCAGGAAGGACCTGGCCAAGCTCGCCAACTACGACGCGCTGTTCATCCGCGAAACCACCTCGATCTCCAACCACACCTACCGCTTCGCCCGCCGCGCCCAGCAGGAAGGCATGCCCGTCATCGACGACCCGCTGTCGATGATCCGCTGCACCAACAAGGTCTATCTCAACGAGCTGATGACCTACAACAAGGTGCCGGTGCCGCCGACGGTGATGATCGCCGGCACGTCCGATCTCGAGGTGGCGGCGCAGACGCTGGGCTTCCCGCTGGTGCTGAAGATCCCGGATTCCTCGTTCTCGCGCGGCGTCAAGAAATGCGGGAACCTGGAGGAACTGACCCGGCTCGCGACCGAGTGGCTGGAGGATTCCGACCTTCTGATCGCGCAGAAATTCATCCCGACCGAATATGACTGGCGCGTCGGCGTGCTCGGCGGTCAGCCGCTGTTTGCCGTGCACTACCTGATGGCCAAGAAGCACTGGCAGATCGTCAACCACAAGGCCAATGGCAAGCCCGACCAGGGCGGCATCAAGACCTTCACGCTGAAGGAGACGCCGCATCATGTCGTCGAGACGGCGGTCAAGGCGGCGCGCTGCATCGGCGACGGCCTCTATGGCGTCGATCTCAAGGAGACCAAGGACGGCGTCTTCGTCATCGAGGTCAACGACAATCCCAATCTCGACCACGGCTGGGAGGATTCGGGCGAGAAGGACGAGGTCTGGGTGCGGCTGACGCAGTGGTTCCTGGACCGGCTGGAGCGGCCGGGGCGGTAGCGGCCGGGAACGGAATTGAGGAACCCGGGAATTGAGGAACTGGGGAACTGGGGAACTGGAGAACTGGGGAATTGAAGAACTGGAGAACTGGGGAAGTGAGGAAGTGAGGAACGGAGGAAGTCAGGACTGATGGCTGCGCTAGCCACTCAATTCTCCAATTCTCCAGTTCTCCAATTCTTCAGTTCTCCAGTTCCAAGCCGTTCAAACTGGGGGAAAAGCATGCTGTTTTTCGTCATCGAGGATTTCCGTGGCTGCGACCGCAAGGAGATCTACCGTCGCTTCCGCGACCAGGGTCGGCTGAAGCCGGAGGAGCTTGTCGTCCACCACAGCTGGATCGCGGCGGATATGAGCCGCTGCTTCCTTCTGGTCGAGGCCGACGACGTCACCATCCTGCAGCGTTGGGCGATCGAATGGAATGATCTGGTGGAGTTCGAGATCATTCCCGTGGCGACCAGCAAGGACATGACGGCGGCGTTGGCCAACCATCTCTGACCGGCGCCTTCCGGTCACGAGCTGTCGCGTGAACGTAGCGCCGGCGATTCGACCGAGCTCAGGCACTCCTTGATCAGCCAATCGCGGAATGCCGCCACAACGTCGCGCCGGGCGCTGCGCTCTGGGATCGTCAGGCAATAGGGCTGGCGCAGCACCGCCGTGCGGAGGACCGGCCGGACCAGCCGGCCGTCTTCGAGCGCCTGGGCGCAGTAGATTCCCTGGGCGAGCGCCACGCCTAGCCCTGAAATGGCGAGGTCGAGCGCTGCCCGTGACGAGTTTGCCGACAGGCCGCGCCGCGCCGATCGGCCTGGATCGATCCCCGCCGCCTCGAACCAGTTGCGCCATGAAGGGAACGACGCGCCGGTCGGTCCCCAGTCCGTATGGATCAGCGGCAGGCCGGCGAGGTCGTCACGCTTGATCGCGCCGCTCAGCGCCGGCGCGCAGACGGGATAGACGGCGTCCCGGACGATGTCCTCGGTCGGGTGCTCGCGGTAGTGCGGGCCGTAGGAAAGCCTGATGTCGATCAATTCGCGGTCGAACGGCACCGGGTCGTCGTCGCCCCTGAGCGAGATGTCGACGGCGCCGTGGCTGGCGACAAAGCCGGCGAGACGCTTGGAAAGCCAGCCCATCGCCATGGACGGCGGCACCGACACGACGAGCCGGGGGCGGAAGGCGCCGCCGCTGACCTCGCGCGAGACGCTGCCGATCTCCTGGAAGGCCATGGTCAACCTCGGCAGCATCTCCACGCCGGCTTCGGTGAGGACGACGCGCCGGTTGACGCGATGGAACAGCTTGCGGCCCATCTGCTCCTCGACGGTGCGGATGAGCTGGCTGACCGCGGCCGCCGAGATCGACAGCTCTTCCGCAGCCGCGACAAAGCTCCCGGCGCGCGCCGCCGCCTCGAAGGCTTGCAGTCCTTTCAGTGAGGGTAGCGTGGCCACGGGCGGTCCAAAGATAAGTTGAACTTATCTAGATTGCAGAAATCCTCATTTTTAGAAAGGTTTCTTTGTGGCTAATGTGCGTGGACAAACTCAAGCAGCCGGAACGAACCATGGACCATCGCGACGTCATCGCCTCGCTTACGAATGAGGAGCGCGGTCGCCTGACCGGCAAGTCTGATGGGCCGGGCCTCGTCCAGTCGGCTTTCCATTTCGGCGCCATTCTGCTGCTCGGAGGCCTGATCGCCGCCAGGGTGCCGCTCTGGCCGCTGCTGATGCTGCCGCAAGGCATATTGATCGTCTTCCTGTTCACGCTGCTGCATGAGACGGTGCATCGCACAGCCTTCGAGACGCAGTGGCTCAACGATGCCGTCGCGCGGCTGTGCAGCCTGGCGATCGCGCTGCCCGCGGACTGGTTCCGCTATTTCCACTTCGCCCATCACCGCTTCACCCAGGATCCGGACAACGATCCGGAACTCGCCTTTCCGAAGCCTGAAACCCTGCGGCAATATATCGTCCATGTCTCGGGGCTGCCGGTATGGTGGGGGCATTTCAAGACGCTCTACACCAATGCGATCGGCGGCTGCCGGGGCAGCTATGTGCCGCCGAAGGGGTTGCCGAAGGTGCGCGCCGAGGCGCGGGCGATGGTCGCCTTCTACGTCGTCGTGCTGATGCTCGCGCTATGGTTCAGGGCAACGGCGCTGCTTTATGTCTGGATCGTGCCGGCGCTGCTCGGCCAGCCGTTCCTGCGGCTCTATCTGCTTGCCGAGCACGGCCGCTGCCCCCTCGTTGCCAACATGCTCGAGAACACAAGGACGACGCTCACCAACTGGTTCGTCCGTAAGCTTGCCTGGAATATGCCCTTTCACGCCGAGCACCACGCCTATCCCGGCGTGCCGTTCCATCAATTGCCGGAGTTCCACCGGCTGGTCGAGCGCCATCTCAAGGTGGTCGAGCCCGGCTATGTCAGCTTCCACGAGAAATACATCGAGGCGTTGCGTTGAGTGCTTTCGCTTATCCGGACTGACGCAACGCCATGCCTGATCGCAGCAGCCGGTTGATCTGCGCCGCCTTCGCCGGCACGCCGATCAGATAGCCCTGCGCCTCGATGCAGCCGGCCTTGCGCAGCATGTCGAGCTGCGCTTCGGTTTCGACGCCCTCGGCGGTGACGGTGATGCCGAGCTGGGCGCCGAGCCCGATCACGGTGCGCACGATCGCCGCCGAGTCGCGGTTATCGATGTCGCGGATGAAGGAGCGGTCGATCTTGATCTTGTCGACGGGGAAGCGCCGGAGATAGCCGAGCGAGGAATAGCCGGTGCCGAAATCGTCGAGTGCGATGCGGATGCCGAGATCGCGTAACTGGCTGAGCGTCTTCAACACCGTGTCGCTCTCGTCCATCAGCACCGTTTCGGTGATTTCGAGTTCCAGCCGGTGGGCGGGAACGCCGGAAAAGGCCAGTGCCGAGATCACGCTGCGGGCGAAGCTGCCGCTCTTGATCTGCACGGCCGAGACATTGACCGCGATGCGCATCGCATGCGGCCAGCCCGCCGCCGCCGTGCAGGCCTTCCTGAGCGCCCAGTCGCCCAATTGCACGATCAGCCCGGTTTCCTCGGCGGCCGGAATGAAATTGTCGGGCGACACGAGGCCGCGCGTGGGCGAATGCCAGCGCATCAAGGCTTCCGCACCGACGATGTCGCCGGCCGCGATGTTCATGATCGACTGGAATTCCAGCTCGAATTCGTTTCGCGGCAGCGCGGCTTCGAGGTCGGTTTCGAGCGCCTGGCGCGCCCGCACCATGGCGTCCATGCCGGGCTCGAAGAAACGATAGACGTTGCGGCCCTCGCTCTTGCCCCGGTAAAGCGCCATATCGGCGTTCTTCAGCAGCGTGTCGGCATCCATGCCGTCATCGGGATAGAGCGCGATGCCGCAGCTGATGCCGACATGCATCTCGCGGCTCTTGTCGCGATAGGGCTTGCCGATCACCTCGACGATGCGCCGCGCCAGCTTTTCGGCATCGGCCACGCCGTTGACGCCGAACTGGATGATGGCGAATTCGTCGCCGCCGAAGCGGGCGACGACATCCGTCTCGTTGCGCAGGCAGCGCTGCAGCCGCTCTGCCACGCATTTCAGCAGCCAGTCGCCGGCCGGGTGCCCGAACGTGTCGTTGACGGCCTTGAAGCGGTCGAGGTCGAGCGAGAAGATCGCCAGCGGCGCGACTGACGCTTCGCCCAGGGCCTGGTCGAGCCGCTCGCGAAACATCGAGCGGTTGGGCAGGCTGGTCAGCGTGTCGTGATGCGCCAGATGGGTCATGCGCTCTTCGACGAGCTGGCGCTCGGTGACGTCGTCGAAGGTCGCCACCCAGCCGCCGCTCATCGGCCGTCTTGTCACCAGAAGCGTCCTGCCATCGGCAAGGTGGCGGTATGTCGAGTGAATCTTCGCCGCCTTGCGGCAGGCTTCGGTCTTGGCGACTTCGCTGTCGACGTCGATCTTCGTGTAGATGCCGAGTTCCACCAGCCGTTCGAGCGCGTCGCGATGCGTCGTTCCCAGCGGGAAGTCGGCCGCGGTGACATTGTAGAGTTCCAGGAAACGCTCGTTGCGGACGATCATCTTGCCGTCGGCGTCATACATCAACAGGCCTTGCGACATGTTGGCCAGCGCGGCGTCGAAGCGGCGATGCTGCTCTTTCAGCTCCAGCTCGGCGCGCCGCTGCACGGTGATGTCCTCGTAGATCGACACCCAGCCGCCCAAAGCCAGCGGCCGATGCGAGATGTCGATGATGCGGCCATCCGCCAGCGTTTCCTCATAGGTCGAGGGCTTCGCCCCGTCGATATAGGGCTTGCGGATGGCGTAGAGATCCGCCGCGCTGTGCGAGGCTACGCCGATGTCGACGCTGTGCTGGAGGATGTCGAAGAAGCGGATGCCGGGCCGCACGATCGCGGGATCCAGGCAGAAGATGTCGAGGTAGTGGCGGTTGCAGATGATCATGCGCTCGTCGGCGTCGAACATGCACAGCCCATGCGACATGTTCTCGACGGCGGCCGAGAAGCGTTCGTTCTGCTCGCGCAATTCGTCTTCGATACGCTTTGTCGGGCCGATGTTTGCCGCTCTGCGCCTGCGCGCGGGCGAACCAGCCTTGACCTGAGCGACGGGCATACTCGCGCCTGCGGACCGTGAACTGAGCGAGTACTGTGGTAGTCTCCGGTTAATTTAGCGTTTGTTCAGCTAGCCGAATGCGGCGTAACCGTTGCCTGACGCTTTGCTTCGAGCGCCCCGAAGCGCTTGTCCAGGGAAGCTGTTTCAGCCCGATTATGGGCTGATCGTTGCAACGGTCCTGTCCCTTGGCGCCCTCGCCGGGTGGCGCGCAATCCGGTACACCGCCGCTGGCGGAACGTTCAGCATCGTGCGTCCAATGTGCGTTGCGCTGAGGCCCAGTCCCTCAAGGATCGGCTGCGCGACCGGGCATCGCGGACCATAGGTGAACTGGTAGAACGCCCCGCCGGGCTTCAGGTGAGCAAACGCCCCGTCGAGGATTGCTATCACCTTGTGGTCGGGCATGCTCAGCAGCGGCAAGCCACTGATGACCGCCCCGACGGATGCGTCATTGCGGAATTCGATATCCCCCAGGCGGGCGGCGTCCATACGAAGCACGCGCGCCCGCGGAAAACGGGTTTCCAAATGCCGCGCGAAGTTCGCGCCGTATTCGACCAGGGTTAGGTCTTCCGGCCGCACGCCTCGCTCAAGCAGTTTTGCCGTGAAGACGCTGACGGGGGCGACACCTTCGGTCTTCTCGACCGGTTGCGGCTGGAAAACTCCAGTCAGTGCATGAGGCTGTCGGAAGCCGCCCGTTTCAGGCCGTCAAAGTTGAGTCCCGCCAGCGGTTGGGGGTCGTGCCCTCCCATTCCCGGAAAGCGCGATAGAACGAACTCGCATCCTGGTAGCCGAGCAGGCAGGCGACCTCGTCAATGTCGGCCGTTGGATCCGATAGCAATTGCCTGCCGAGTTCCTGTCGCGCGTCGACCAGAAGCTCGCGGAAGCTCGTTCCCTGCTCGGTGATACGCCGCTGCAGCGTGCGTTCGCTCATGCCAAGCTCGCGCGCAATGTCGGAAAGCTCCGGCCTTCCGCTCGCCAGGCTTCTCTTGAGAACGCTCTTCACCTGCTCACAGATCGAGCTTTGCGCGCTGAGTTCGCCGAGCGCGGCAGAAAGCGCGGGCGTGAGGATCTCTAGAAGCTCGGGGTTGTGGCCTGGAAAAGGGCGATCGAGGTCGGTGGACCGCAAAACCAGCAGGTCACGCGGGGCGCCGTAACGCACCGGACACCCGAAATAGGTCCGGTGCGCATCGCTTTTCGGATCGGGACGCCTGAATTCGACACGGCTGGGGGTAAGATGCTGTCC
Source organism: Mesorhizobium sp. M4B.F.Ca.ET.017.02.2.1 (assembly GCF_003998955.1). Lineage (NCBI taxonomy): Bacteria > Pseudomonadati > Pseudomonadota > Alphaproteobacteria > Hyphomicrobiales > Phyllobacteriaceae > Mesorhizobium > Mesorhizobium sp. M4B.F.Ca.ET.017.02.2.1. Next base: position 11,868 of record NZ_RZOF01000097.1, read on the forward strand.
CGTTCCACGCCGGCCGAGTTCGACGACAAAGGCAAAGGCGACATCCGTGGCAACGGCAGGTGTCGGCTCCTTGGCGTAGAGCCATTCGGAGCTTATCGTGCATTCGCCTTTCTCGTCGGCAACATGCAACTGCTCGGGCGAACAGAGGCGCTTGAAGCGCGCGATCCGGGCGATTCCGTCGCGGTAGTTGCGCGCGTGGAAGGCGGCAAGCGTGGATGGCGGATGGATCGCCGTATCGGCGGCTTCGACCAGCCTGATGCCGAGGGCGGGTTCGGGACAGAGGTCTTCGAGAGCCCTCCACAGCTCGAAGTATTGAGCGGTCGTGACAAAGGCGTGTTCGTTGAGGTGAAGGGTGGCGGGAAGCCGGGCCTGCCGCAACAAGGCGGAAGCTGGCAGGCCGAGACGTTCCACGGCGTGCCAGAATGCGCGTGGAGCCTTGCATTTGTCGGCCGGTATTCCGCTCACGCTCTTTCCCTCACCGCATCTGGCTTAGGATGAGGCGGTCGAACATGCGATCGCCCAACCACTTCCTGACACCGATCATCATTCTCGCATACTTGCCGGCGGCGTATCGGGTCCGCGGTCTGGTCGACCTGACGGCCGTCGAGACCACATCGGCGATGACGCTTGGGTCGCTGCCGCGGCCATGGCCGTAGCTCGCTTTCGTCGTCTTCGCCACCATTTGGGCCACCTTCGCATAGGCGCTGGTACCGGATCGCTTCAGAAGTCCGTCCGCCACGACATCGCCAAATCCGGTTTCGATCAGGCCAGGCTCGACAACCACAACCTTGATGCCGAAGGGTGCGAGTTCGAGCCGAAGGCTATCCGACCAGCCCTCCAGCGCATGCTTGGTCGCATGATACCAGGCGCCGAGCAGGGTATAGATCTTGCCGCCCATCGAAGTGATGTTGACGATCGTGCCGGCCTTCTTCCTGCGCATGGCCGGCAGCAGGAGTTGCGTCAGGCGGGCCGGGCCAAACACGTTGACCTCGAACTGATAGCGCGCTTCGTCGATGCCGATATCCTCGACCGGCCCGTAGAGACCGAACCCCGCATTGTTCACGAGCACGTCGACACCGTCGACCTCGGCGAGGATGCTGGCGACAGCCGCGTCGATCTCCGCGCCTTTCGAAATGTCCATGCGCAACGGGCGTGCCCCGAGCGCCGCGAGGTCCTCCATCCTGTCGATCTGGCGCGCGGCCACATAGACCTGAAAGCCGTCCTGAATCAGGCGCTTGGCGATTTCCTTGCCCATGCCGGAGGATGCGCCGGTCACGAGCGCTGTCCTTTTCTGTCTGTCAAACATGATTGCCTCTCATCTTGCTTGAGCCCAATCTAGGGTCGAGCAGAGGTGCCATTCACTGACAGAGCGCGCCATCACAGTAGCAGATTGCGCCAAACTTGCCGCGCCTCTCGCGCGGCAGCATTCTTTCACGTAGTGGAATTCGCAGCGACGAAAGAAAGACGCTTCGCCTCGAGCGCCGCGAAGCGCTTCAGGAAGGCTGCCTGCGCCCAGGTCACCGAGCGCGGGGTGAAGTCGAAGCGCTCGGCGGAAAAACCGCGCGGACGGCCGAAATATTCGGTCGCTTCGGCTGCGGAGAAGCCTGCAAGCAGCGTCGCCTCGTAGTAGGCGGCGATCTGGTCGGCGCGCTTGATCTCCTTGCGCAAGGCGGCACCGAGCTCCGCCGGCAGCGAGAAGCGCTGGTGGATGGCGCGCTGCAGGCGCAATTCGCAATCCTTGTAGGAGCCGCCCATCACCGACTTGAACGGCGAGATCATGTCGCCGATGACATATTCTGGCGCGTCGTGCAGCAGCGCCGCCAGTCGAGCGTCGGCCGAGGCCGCCGGCGCCAGTTCGCAAAACAGCGCCTCCACCAGCAGCGAATGCTGCGCGACCGAAAAGGCGTGCTCGCCGCTGGTCTGGCCGTTCCAGCGGGCGACACGCGCAAGGCCATGCGCGATGTCGGCGATCTCGATGTCGAGGGGCGAGGGGTCGAGCAGGTCGAGCCGCCGGCCTGACAGCATGCGCTGCCAGGCGCGCGGCGGCGCGCCGGCGCGGTCGGCCGCCATCAGGCCTCCTCCGCGCCGGCGGCTTCCTGTGGAAAGCCGAATTTCGCCCAGGTCGGGATGGTGAGCGCGACGGAAACATCGCCGGCCGTGATCGGCTGACCGGCGTCGAGCGCAGCCTTGACGCGGTCGATGCGGGCAATGGCAAGGCCTGCCGCGCCGGCGGTCGAGCCGAGCGTGCCGACCGGCCTTCCGGCGACCATCAGTTCGGTGCCTGGGCCGGGCAGGGCGCCCTCGGCGCCAACGATCAGCACGCGGCGCCTGGCCGTGCCGCGGTGCTGCATGCGCGACACCACTTCCTGGCCGACATAGCAGCCTTTCCTGAAGCCGACGCCGCCGGTCTCGTCGAGCAGCACGTCATGCGGGAAGGCATCGCCGAGCGGGTAGTCGGTCCCGCTTTCGGCAATGCCATGGGCGATGCGCAGCGCCTGCCACGCCGCGACGTCGCCACTCTGCGTCGCGGCGCCATAGCTGCGCTTGACCGCGACGTCGCGGAAGCGGGTATCGGCGAACGTCGTTGAATCGGAATCTGAGGCGGTTGAATCACCGCCCCACGCGACGGTGACAAGCGCCTGATCCTGCTTGGCAATCTCGGCCTTGGCTCTTAGCCGATACAGCATCAGCCGGCGCACGAAATCGTCGGCTACGTCAGTCCGGCATTCCAGGCAAAAGCCATTCTCGCCAGCGCGCGAGATCAGGAAGTCGAACAGGATCTTGCCTTGCGGGGTCAACAGCGCGCCGGGCTTTGCTTCGCCTGGGCTGAGCGCGTCGAGGTCGGTGGTGAGGATGTTCTGCAGGAAATGCTCGGCTTCCGGGCCTGACACGGAAATGAGGGCGCGGTCTTTCAGCAGGGCAAAGGGCATGGATTGAAAAAGAACCTGATCTTGCAAAACGGTCAGCCTTTACGTAAGCCCCTGACACTCCCCCCGCAAGAGACCGAAACGCCCATGGCCACGACCTACGACCTCATCCTGACAGGCGGCACGGTGGTCAACCATGACGGCGAGGGTTTTCGCGACGTCGGCGTGAAAGCCGGGCGCATCGCCGCGATAGGCGATCTTGGCCAGGCCTCAGCCGGTGAGACGATCGACTGCAAGGGCCTGCATATCCTGCCCGGCGTCGTCGACAGCCAGGTGCATTTCCGCGAGCCGGGGCTGGAGCACAAGGAGGATCTGGAGACCGGTTCGCGCGCCGCCGTGCTGGGCGGCGTCACCGCCGTCTTCGAGATGCCAAACACCAACCCGCTGACCACCAGCGAGGCCGCCCTTGCCGACAAGGTGCGGCGCGCCACGGGCCGCATGCATTGCGATTTCGCTTTCTGGGTCGGCGGCACCCGCGACAATGCCGGCGATGTCGCCGAACTCGAACGGCTGCCGGCTGCTGCCGGGATAAAAGTCTTTATGGGCTCGTCCACCGGCGATCTGCTGGTCGAGGACGACGAGGGCGTCGCCTCCATCTTGAGAAACACACGTCGCCGCGCCGCCTTCCATTCCGAGGACGAGTTCCGGCTGCGCGAGCGGCTGGGCGAAAGGATCGAGGGTGACCCTTCCTCGCATCCTGTCTGGCGCGACGAGATCGCCGCATTGCGCTGCACCGAACGGCTGGTGCGCATTGCCAGGCAGACGCGCGCGCGCATCCACGTCCTGCATATCTCGACCGCGGAAGAAATCGTCTTCCTCGAACAGCACAAGGATGTCGCGACCTGCGAGGCGACGCCGCACCATCTGACGCTCGCCGCCGACGACTACGCACGGCTGGGCACGCTGATCCAGATGAACCCGCCGGTGCGCGCCGCGCGCCACCGCGACGGCGTCTGGCACGGCATCTCGCAAGGCATCGTCGACGTGCTGGGCTCGGACCACGCGCCGCACACGCTGGCCGAGAAGGCAAAGCCCTATCCGGCCTCGCCATCCGGCATGACCGGCGTGCAGACGCTGGTGCCGATCATGCTCGACCACGTCAATGCCGGAAGGTTGACGCTGCAGCGCTTCGTCGACCTCGCCAGCCACGGTCCGCAGCGCATTTTCGGGATGGCGCGCAAGGGCCGCATCGCTGCCGGCTACGACGCCGACTTCACGGTCGTCGACCTGAAGCGCCGCCAGACCATCACCAACGCGCAGGCCGGCTCGAAGGCCGGCTGGACGCCCTATAACGGCAAACAGGTCACCGGCTGGCCGGTCGGCACCATCGTGCGCGGTAGACGCGTTATGTGGGAAGGCGAGATCGTTACGCCTGGACAGGGCAGGGCGGTGGAGTTCTCCGAGGCGCTGCCGGGATAGGCGCCTGCATCCCGTAAGCCGCTCAATCGCCGGCGACGAAGAACATCCACTGGCCCGCCGGCGTGATGCCGACGCGGTAGAAGATGTAGGCGCCGAACTGCTTCATGTCGTTGTAGTCGCCGGCGGTGACGATCTTGAACAGCTCGACCCGCTGCTTGGCGTCGAGCTTGTCGAGCGGCAGCGCGAAGAAATACGGCCAGACATAGAGTTCCTGCGGCGTGCCGGCATCGACATGGACGTAGCCGGCGCTCAGCACCTCTTCCATGATGGCGAGGATCTCCTGACCCTCCGAGTCGCCGGCAAGCCCCTTGAGGAAGGTGATCGGATCGCCCTCGATGTCGCCCAGCGACAGCTGTGTCATCGAATCGCCCTTGCCGATCAGCGGCCTGAGCTTCTCGATGTCGCCGCTCCGGCAGGCCTCGACGATCAGATCATGCATGCGCCTGACCGGTTCCGGCAGCTTGGCGAGGTCGTAGACGACTTCCGGCGGCGGTGCGTCCGGGTCGGAGTTCGGGCTGGCGGTACCGCCGTCGTTCGCAGGCCCTTCCGGCTGGCTCTCCTCGGGCGCGTTGCCCGGCTGGCTGGTGGCGGGCGGGGTCGTGCCGAGCGGATCGGGCATCGGCACGGCGCTGCCGGGCGGCGCCATGTCGTCATCGGCCGATGGTGTCGCCGGCGAGGGCAGGTCCTCGCGTTTGATCTCGCTCAGGGCATGGGCAGGGCTGATCGTGAGGCTGAGCGCCAGCGGAATCGCGGCGCAGAAGGCGGCAAGCCAGAGGCTGAAAACCAGGCCGCGGGGCTGGCCTGAGGTCGAAAAATTCACCGCCTGCCTCTCCATGTGCCCAAGCCCGCCGGGCTGCTCGGGCCGGTTGGGTGCCTTTGATGCAATGATGCCCAAACGGCGCGCCGCCGTCAAAGAACCGGGCTCAGTGCTTCAGCCGCTCCGGTTCGAAGGCGCCGGCGATCACCTTTTCACGCATGCGGTCGAGCAGGGCAAGAGCCGAGGTTTCGCCATTGGCGCGCAGCATCTCGCCAAACGCGGTTTCAAGCGCTGCCTCGGCGATGATTTCCGGCTCGATGCCGGCCGACAACCCTTCCGCCCACGCCTCGCTGTGGCTCTCCACGGCCGTCAGGCGCTTCTCCTCCCTGACCAACGCGTCGATGTCGTTGACGGCATGTTCCATTGCGATGTCCACCCTGTTCAAGCGGCGATCCGTTGTGCGGATCGGGCCTGGGCTGTCCCTTTCACACGCAGGCTTGAGTAACCGTTTGTAAATACGACATTTTTGGGGTCGTACCCGCCAAAATTCGTCGCGTTGCAAAAGCCTGCGTTCGATAGTTTCCAAACTTAGCCGATTAGGCCGGCGAGCGGCACCAAAACCTTCAGTTTGAGTTAATTTCACATCCGCGCCGTAACGTTTCGTTAACGCTGTTGCAGAAGTGCAACATAAGGATTGCACCAAGATGGCGGCATAGACAAGCGCTGGTTCTGAAAACCTGTGGGTGGCGAGGGGGCGGGAGGCCGGACGCCGTCAGTTGCCGTAGCGCGAGGCGATGTCGCGCGACAGCGTCTCGCCTTCCTTCATGTAGCGGCTGATGGCTTCCGTCGCCGAGGCCGTGCATTGCGTGTAGGTGCCGCCGAAGGAACGGTAGCCGCGGTTGAACGAAGCGATGAAGCGGGCGCGCCGCTCAGGGTCGGGGTTTTCCGATGCCAGCAGCTTTTCCATTTCGACCCGCCACTGGTCGCCCTTCTCGCCGCAGAGATTGCGCAGGAAATGAAGCGATCCCAGCACTTCCGCCAGCCGCATCAGCCCAGGCTCGAACGGCGCCTCGGCGGCGAGCGCCGGCCAAGCCGTCAGCGTCATGCAGGCGGCAAGCCATGCGGCAAGGAAGGGTGAGGCGCGGGTCATCAGGTCCTTGTCGTGACGAGGATAAGGCTTTGTGGCGAAACATCTTGTCGCCTGCAAGGCGATTTTCGCGACCCTACGGTCCTGTATTTCCCCGAGCCCCCAGCAATTCCTCCGCCACCTCGAAAACGTCTCCC
>NZ_RZOF01000098.1:0-18078 GCF_003998955.1 Mesorhizobium sp. M4B.F.Ca.ET.017.02.2.1
GTGCGCGTCTCGATGCCGGACGGCGCGTCGCGCGAAGGCCGCGTGCTCGGCCGCGATCCCGACACCGACATCGCCCTGGTGCGCGCCGACGGCAGCTTCACCGATGTCGCGCCGCTCGGCGATTCCAAGCGGCTGAGGCGCGGCCAGATCGCGATCGCCATCGGCAATCCGCTCGGTTTCGAATGGACCGTCACCGCCGGCGTCGTCTCCGCGCTCGGCCGCTCGATGCGCGCCTCGACCGGACGGCTGATCGACGACGTCATCCAGACCGACGCGGCGCTCAACCCCGGCAATTCCGGCGGGCCGCTGGTGTCGTCGGCGGGCGAGGTGATCGGTGTCAACACCGCCATGATCCATGGCGCGCAAGGCATTGCCTTCGCCGTCGCCTCCAACACCGCCAATTTCGTCATTTCGGAGATCATCCGCTTCGGCCGCGTGCGCCGCGCCTTCATCGGCGTCTCCGCCGACACCACCAATTTGCCGCGCCGCGCCGCCCTTCTGTCGCAGGTCTCGAGCAGCACCGCCGTGCGCCTGCGCAGCGTCGAAAAGAACAGCCCGGCGGCAAGGGCCGGGCTGAAGGAAGGCGACATCATCGCCGCGATAGATGGCCGTCCGGTCACCGGCGTCGACGACCTCGTGCGCATGCTCGACGCCGAGCGCATCGGCCGCGAGACGCTTTGCACCGTGGTGCGGCGGACCGGCGTCAGCCAGGTCGCGGTGACGCCGGTGGCAAGGCCGAACTGAGCGACCTGCTCCCAACGCCCCGGTAATCGTCGGGGCGTCCCCGATGCGCTATCTGATCTCTTGCCCCTGATTGCCCAGACGCATCTTCAGCAAGGCAACCAGACTTGCCTGCGCGCTGTCCTCGGCCTTGATCTCAGCCGTATGCGGCCGTTCGCGCAGCGCCACCCGCATGGCGTGGAAGCCAAGTGCGCGATAGGCCTCCATCTGCTCTTCCGAGAAGAACTGATCGCTGGTCGATTCATGCGGGAAAAGCGGGTAGCGACGCTCGTAATCGAGGACATAGTCGGGCTCATCGCCGGTGACCGACGCCTTGACGTAGACAAGGATGCCTTCGACCGGATCATTCTCGTAGAGGATCTTGCCGACCGCGAAATGCCGCAGATGCAAATCCGATTCCGGCGGGACGATCTTGGTGCGGTTGGCATCGCGCGCCAGCGCTGCGTCCCTGACCGGTCGCCAGTCGAGCGAGATGCGCACGCCGAGATCGATCCGCGCGAAGCGTTGGACGTCGGTGAAGGCGCCGAAATTCATGCCGGCATCGGCCTCGGCGTCAACCACGATGATCAGCTTGCACCTGCGCTTGAGCAGTTGGTAGAGCCCGATATTGTCGATGTGGCCGCCATCGGTGATGTAGACCCGCGAACTGTCGGACCTCAGCTGCCCCGTCGCCTCCGCGAGCAGATACAGCCGCAGGATATCTTCCCAACTGCGCCGCGAGGGCCGCTTTCCAAGCGCAATCCCGCTCGGGTTTGGAAGCCAGAACCCCAGGCGCAGGTTGAGCAGTGCCAGTGTCGGCCCAAGCAGGCCGAGGCTGGTGCGACCCATGCTGGACGAGATGGCGGCGCCCGAAATCGCCGCCGCCGCCGCGAGGTCCAACTGCCCCTCCGCCTTGGCCATCGCTGTCGAGGACGCATATCCGGTCGAGGTGCTGCCGACGAAATGTTTTGAAAACAGGAAGAATTCGGCGTTGCGTCCTCTCTTGCTCGGGTCGGCCTCGGGAAGGCTGTGGACTTGCACGGCAGGTGGGGGCGCGATTGGCCGATGGTGGCCCGGCAGAATGATATCCGGCCCGCCCCACCAGGCCCTCAACCTTATGGCTGCGGCAACCTTGGCGCCCACCCAGCGGATCGCGCGGACCAGAACGGACCTCTTCGGAGGATCGGCCGTTTGCCCGGCATCCCTGGCGCGGCGCACATTCAACGTGCCGTTTATTAACAGATAGGGCGCCATCGCGCCGAGGGCATCCAGCGCGATGTCGGCCTGATCTTCACTGCCGCCGAGGAGAAATGCCTGCCGAAGCCGGTCGCGGTAAAGGCGGTGCAACCCATTGGCATTCTCGGTGAAGTTGAAGGCCACCATTGTGACGATGGCGCTGATGGCCAGATAGTTGAGCAGCACGGTGGATTCGTCGTGCTGCCAGACCCCTTTCGCCGTTCTGGCGGCCACGGCGAAAATGGCTGAGCATGCAATGAGCAGCAGCACCTTGATGACCACCGATCCGCTATAGTCGTGCCTCATCGCGCCAAAGAAGCCACTGAGCCGGCCGGGGGCCAGATCGTCGGCGAGATAACGAACCACAAAGGTTCGCGCCGCCAGAAACAGCGCCATCGATATGACAAGGATCGTGAACAGGACGCGATTGTCGGCCGTCAGCCAGGCTGGACCGTAGGCATAGCCGCTGTCGCGGCCAAACAGCCACGATACGTCGAAGCCCCAGATCGTGATCGGCGAAAAGATCTTGATGCCCCAGATCGTGATCAACAGAAAGAAGCCGTAGATCAGCAGGGGCAGGGCAAGACCGAGTGCGAGAAATGCCGCGCGCGCCAGATAGCCGCGCAGCTGGTGTCCGATCCCCGGCGAATTCAGGGCCTTCTGCAGCCAGGAAATCAGAATGCCCCTGAAGGCGGCGGTGGCTGTGACGATGGCCCCGGCCGCCGTGATCAGCGCCTTGAGCGTCTCCATTGTCGTCTGCCGATGACCAGCCTTCGGAGAGGTCACCTCGATCAGCCACAGGATGATCTTCGGCTGAATTTCAATCAGGAACAGGCCGGCGGTGACCAGCAGCAGGGTGCGACCGCCCTTGGCCCATCTGCTGTCCTGTTCCAGGCGCTCGCCTTTGCGCGCAAAGGCATAGCTGTCGGTATAGGACCGTCGCAATCCCCAGACGACCAGCCAGATGGCGAGAACCACCATCATTGAACGCGAGAGCACGAACGGGTTGGCCACCAGCGATCGCAGGCTGGCGGCCCATCCTTGCTTGCCCCAATCGTCGCCGAAGAGCCAGTTGGCGACGTCGAGAACGATGCTGTGCCCGAGATGATCGGTGGTCGGGTTCGTCAGGATGACGAATGTCGCCAGCGGCAGGATCAGCGTCAGCAACAGCAGGACATTGACCATCCAGCCGCGCATCAGAATGCCGATCGACAGCGTGATATCCTGGAAGCCGCGCGGCGCCAGGAAACGGCTGTTGTCGCGGATGTGGCCGACCAGCGCGTTGTCGCGCACGTCGTCGCCCGAGGCGAAGGGAAAATCGGGCCGCTTGCGCTTGCCATTCTTCGCCGGCGCGAGTTCCTGGCGCGTCATGTCGGCGATCATCGCCGATCCGATGTAGCCGCCGCCCGATACCGTCGACAGATAGTCGATCCGAGGTATGAGCTTGTACTGGTCGAGTGCCTGAAGCGCGCCGAGGCAGAGCGAAGCCGATCTTATCCCGCCACCCGAAAGCGCCACGCCAAACAGCCAGGCCGGATCACCCTTGGCAACGGAATCGGGCTTGCCGCTCCCGACATCCTTTGATGCATCGACACCGAGCGCGCGGCGGCGATCGAGGATGGCGTCATACTCCGCCCGCAGAACCGTCTCGAATTTGTCGGTATACGGGCCAGAATTTGATTCCTCTCCTCGACTGGCCATAGCTATCCCCCGACACCGCTATTGCTGAACAATACAATAGGCAAACAAGGTTTTTCGCAAGGATTATTGCCGCCTGGAAAGTGAAACCGCCGCCTGGATCATCCGTGACTTGAAAATCACGGGCGACTTTAAGGACAGCATGCGCTTTGCTTCGCGAGGCACTCGGGCCCGCCAGGCGGCCGCCCGCCGGCATCGCCATGCCGCCAACGGGTCGCCGCTCAACCCGCCGCCGCTCCCTGCACGAACTGCGCCTGAAATTCCGGGCTCGGCGGGATCGGCTTGATCACGTCGATCAGCACCCCGTTCGGGTCCCTGGTGATGAAATGGCGCTGGCCGAAGGGTTCGTCGCATAGAGTTCTGAGGATCGGCAGGCCGGCAGCCAGCACTCGTCGATAGATCACGTCGGGGTCGCGGACCTCGAAATTGATCAGCAGGCCCGACGTGCGGCCCCGCCCTTCCTCAGGGATCGTTTCGTGGTCGCCCTGGACGATGCCGAGATTGACCCGGCGGTCCTCGGCCGACTGCAGATGCACATACCAGTCGCTCTCGAACAGCGGCTTGAAGGCGAAATGCTCGACATAAAATTCTTTCGTACCGGCGACGTCGCCTGTCATCAGCACCGGATAGTACTCGTCGTCTTCATCTTTCCTTCTCCCGTCAAACAACATACAGTCTGCATGTAAATGCAATTAACATACAGGCTGCATGTATGCAACGAGAATCCGCGCGCCGCTCCAACCGTGACCGCACCGAGGCGACGCGCGCCGATCTCATCGACGCCGCGCGAAAACTGTTCACCGAAAAGTCCTATGCCGAGACCGGCACGCCGGAGATCGTGGCCGCCGCCGGCGTCACCCGCGGCGCGCTCTATCATCATTTCGCCGACAAGCAGGCGCTGTTTGCCGCCGTGGTCGAGCAGGAGGCTGGCGCGGTGGCCGAAGAGGTCGAGCGCGCCTCGCCCGCCTCGCTCCCTGCCCGCGACGCGCTGATCGCCGGCTCGGACGCCTATCTCGCGGCCATGCGCGCGCCGGGCCGCACCCGCCTGCTGCTGCTGGACGGGCCTGCCGTGCTCGGCCGATCCGCCATGGATGAGATCGACAACCGCCATGGCAACCGTTCGCTGCGCGAAGGCCTCGTCGCGGCGATGCGCGAGCAGTCCATGGCAAGACTGCCAATCGAGCCGCTGACCGCATTGCTCGCCGCTGCCTTCGACCGCGCCGCGCTTGCCGTCGAAGCGGGAGCATCGAGCGGCGACTACCGCGCCGTGCTCATGGCGCTGATCGACGGTCTGTCTCCGGCTCCTCCTCGGTCCACACGCCCGGCTCCATCTCGTTGAAGCAGCCGAGCCCTCGTTTGAACCGGTCGATCAGCCAGGCCGCAGCCGGCTTCGGGCTGCTGTCATTGCGATGCATGGCAAAAAGCGGCGAACGCGCCTCCCTGAAGACCTCGAGGTCGAGTTCCACCAGCCTGCCGCTTGCCAGATCGTCGGCGATCAGCCAGCGCGGCAGCCCGCCCCAGCCCAATCCCTCCCGCATCAGCATATGCTTGGTGCGCATGTCGGTCAGCCGCCATGTGCGGTAGGCGAAGACGCCGAAGTCGCGTCCCTTGGTGCGTTCGGACTGGTCGGTGACGACGAGCTGCGTATGTTCGCGCGCATCTTCGAGCGTCACAGGCTTCGGCAGCAGCGCCAGCGGATGGCTGGGCGCGGCGGCCAGCACGATCGACATGAAGCCGATGCGCACGAGGTGGACGTCGACCTCGCCCAGCATGCCGCCGATGCCAAGGTCGGCCTGGCCGCTGAGCACATGATCGGGAATGACGCCCAGCGTGCCGATATGCAGGCGCAGCATCACGGTCGGAAACTGCGCCTCGAACGCCTTCAGCACCCGCACCAGCACCGGCGACGGCAGCGCCGCATCGACCGACAGCGCGACTTCGGCCTCCAGTCCCTGGTGATGGCCGTCAACCCGCGAGCGCATCCGCTGCAGCACGCCGATCATGCGCCGCGCATCTTCGAGCATCGCCCGTCCGACATCGGTCAGTTGCGGTTCGCGCGTCCCCTCGCGCTCGAACAGTTTCAGCCCAAGCTGCGCCTCCAGGTTGGCGATACCATAGCTGATGACGGATTGCGCCCGGTTCAGCTTGCGGCCGGCGGCCGAGAAACTGCCGGTATCGGCAACCGCCACCAGGATCTGCAACTGGTCGAGCGTCGGATTGGGCTGCATCGTTATATCTATATTGTGGATGGATCGTATAGAAAATATACCAGTTTTTCTAATGAGTCGAGCGACCCATATTCAGCGGGACAGTTCAATCCCACTGGAGAGCCCCGCAATGTCCATTCTTCTTGTCACCTCGAGCCCGCGCGGCGCCGCCTCGCACTCGACCCGCATCGCCACCGAGCTTGCCAACAAGCTGCTTGCCGCCGATCCGTCGAACACGCTTGTCGTGCGCGATCTCGTCGCCAATCCGCTGCCGCATATCGATCCCGACTATTCGACCGGCATCTACACGCCCGCCGAGGCGCGCAGCCAGCGCCAGGCCGAAGTCGTCGGCGTCTCGGACGCGGTGCTCGACGAGCTCTTCGCCGCCGACACCATCATCCTCGCCACCGGCTTCATCAACTTCGGCATCTCCTCGACCCTGAAGTCGTGGGTCGATCACGTCGCCCGTTCGGGCAAGACCTTCTCCTACGGCGAAGGCGGGCCGAAGGGTCTCGTCAACGGCAAGAAGGTCTATATCGTGCTCGCTTCCGGCGGCATCTATTCCGAGGGCGCGGCCGTGCAGATGGATCACGCCATCCCCTATCTGCGTGGCGTGCTCGGCTTCCTCGGCATGACCGATGTCGACGTCATCCGCATCGAAGGCGTTGGCATGGGCCCGGACGCCGTTGATGCCGCGATCGCCAAGGCGACTGCCAAGGTCAACGCGGTGGTGGCCGGAACCGCCGGCAAGCAGGTTGCGGCAGCGGCGTAACGCACGACGCCATCCACCGAAGCAAAAAGGCAGGCGCCAGCGCGGCGCCTGCCTTTTTGTTTGTGGTGCCTGCTCACTCGGCCAGCGCATAGCGCCCCAGTCCAGGCTCAGTAGATAGCCGTGCAACGCCATTGGTTATTCTGCCGGTCTGCGCTATCGATCGCTGATGTTCCTGTCCGTTGCTACAACACATCGTCCGGCCACAGATCTCGGTTTCTTGCTGCACAAGCATCCCGATCGTCTGCACGAGACCGAGCTCGCCTTCGGAAAGGCGTGGTTGTTCTATCCCGAGGCAACCGAGGAGCGTTGCGAGGCCGCACTTCTCCTCGATGTCGACCCGATCGGGCTCGTACGGGGCAAGGGCCAGGCGGAAGGCCTGCTGGACCAGTATGTAAACGACAGGCCATATGCGGCATCGTCCTTCCTGTCGGTGGCGCTCAACAAAATGCTGCGGACCGCGATGACCGGCATTTCAAAGGAGCGCCAGGAACTGGCCGAAAGCGCGTTGCCGCTGGAGGCCGTGGTGACACCGCTGCCGATGCATGGTGGCGAGGCACTGGTTCGAGACCTGTTCGAACCCTTGGGTTGGACCGCCGATCTGGCGCCAATCGAGAATGTCGGGGATGGGGCAGGCAAGTGGCGATACGGTCATCTGAAGCTGACTGGGACAGGCCGGCTAAGCGGTTTGCTGAACCACCTCTATGTCCTGATCCCTGTGTTGGACGACGCAAAGCACTACTGGGTCGGTGAGGCCGAGATCGACAAGCTGCTGTCAAAGGGTGAAGGCTGGCTGGAAAACCATCCCGCCAAAGACCTGATCGTGCGCCGCTATCTGCGCAATCGCGGTGCGTTGGCCCGCATCGCCCTTGAGCGGCTCGCTCCCGAGACGGCCGGCCAGTCACTGTCCCCCGAAGTCAAGGACGCGCCTGAGGAAGCGCTGGAGGTGCCCATTCGGCTGAACGACCTGCGCATGGACGCAGTGGTCGAGGCCATTCGGGCGACCGGCGGAGCCGTCATCGCGGATCTGGGATGCGGCGAAGGCAAGCTGCTCTATCGCCTCGTGCGCGAGCGATGGGTCCACAAGCTGTTCGGGCTCGACCCGGCAATGCGCGAATTGGAATGGGCTGCGAAGCGTCTCAAGCTGAATGAGTTCGGTGGACCGCCCGAGGGTCGGGTCACGCTGTTGCATGGATCGCTGACATACCGGGACAGCCGCTGGGCCGAAGCCGACGTCGCCGTGCTGGTTGAGGTGATCGAGCACCTCGACGACGACAGGCTGCCCTTGATCGAACGCATCGTTTTTGGCGAGACGGCGCCGAGGTCCGTGATCGTCACCACTCCGAATGCGGAGTACAACGCACTGTTTCCGAAGCTGGCTCCGGGCAATTTTCGCCACCCCGACCATCGCTTCGAATGGAGCCGGACGCAGTTCGAAGCCTGGGCTGACAAAATCGGTAAGATCTATGGCTATGCCGCCGCCTTCAGCGGTATCGGGGCTGTTGACGCCGTCCTGGGCGCGCCCACGCAAATGGCGGTGTTCACGCGGTGAGAGAGCCCGACAAAACCGACCTCGCCCTTCCCGATTTCTCGCTGGTGGTGCTGATCGGCTCGACCGGATCGGGCAAATCGACCTTTGCCGCCAAGCACTTCCTGCCGACCGAAGTCATCTCCTCGGATCGCTGCCGCGCGCTTGTGTCCGACGACGAGACCAACCAGGACGTTTCGGCGGACGCCTTCGAGTTGATGCGCGAGATTGTTGGCAAACGACTCAAGCATCGCAAGCTGGCAGTTGTCGACGCCACCAACGTGCGCGCAGCCGACCGCAAGGCGTGGATCGAATTGGCGCGCAAGTGGCATGCTCTGCCAGTCGCCGTCGTCATCGATCCAGGCGTCGACGTCTGCATCGCGCGCAATGCAGCGCGACCCGACCGGCAATTCGGCGCCGGTGTGGCCCAACGCATGACGACCGAGATCCGCAAGGGTCTTGGCGGCCTGCAACGCGAGGGCTTCCGCCAGGTCTGGAAGCTTGGCAGCGAGGCCAGCGTCGATGCCGCCAAGGTTTCGCGCCAACCGCTGTGGACCGACAAGCGGGACGACTCCGGTCCGTTCGACATCATTGGCGACATCCACGGCTGCGCCGACGAACTTCAGACCTTGCTTGGCCAACTCGGCTACAGCGTCGCCTGGTCCGAGGATCGCGGCGACCGAACGGTCGTCGTCACCCCGCCGGAGGGACGCAAGGCCGTCTTTGTCGGAGATATCGTCGATCGCGGCCCCAACTCGCCTGACGCCCTGCGCATCGTCATGGGCATGGTGGCCGCCGGCACTGCCTACTGTGTCCAGGGCAATCACGAACGCAAGCTCGGCCGCTGGCTGGAGGGCCGCAAGGTCACGGTCGCTCACGGCCTGCAGCAAACCATCGACCAGTTGGATGCTCAGGATCGCGGCCTACGAGAGGCTCTGCCGGCTTTCCTCGACGGTCTGCGCAGCCACGTCTGGCTGGACGGGGGACGCCTGGCGGTTGCCCACGCCGGCCTCAAGGAAGAGATGATCGGACGTGGTTCGGGCGCCGTGCGAGAATTCGCTCTCTATGGCGAGACCACGGGCGAGATCGACGAATTCGGCTTGCCCGTCCGTGCCGACTGGGCCACGGCCTATCGCGGCAAGACGGCCGTGATCTACGGGCATACGCCGATGCTGTCGGCGGAATGGCTCAACAATACCCTGTGCATCGACACCGGCTGCGTTTTCGGCGGCAAGCTGACGGCCTTGCGCTGGCCAGAGCGCGAACTTGTCGAGGTGCCGGCAATCCAGGTCTGGTCCGAACCGATACGTCCTTTGGGTGGATCCGATCTCGGCAAATCGGCCCAGGCCGACGCCGACGGCGTGCTCGACTATCAGGACGTCTCGGGTCGCCGCTGGATCGAGACCGAACTAAGGGGCCGGATCGTCGTGGCCGAGGAGAACGCGTCGGCGGCACTGGAGGTGATGAGCCGCTTCGCGCTGGCGCCGCAGTGGCTGGTGTATCTGCCGCCGACGATGTCGCCGTCCGAGACCAGCAACCAAAGCGGCTGGCTCGAGCGTCCCGAGGAAGGCTTCGCTTACTTTCGCGAACGTGGCGTCGCTGAGATCGTTTGCGAGGAAAAGCATATGGGTTCGCGGGCCGTCATCGCGCTCTGCCGGAACGCGCGGACGGCACGCGAACGCTTCGGTGTTTCAGGAAACGAGACCGGCGCGATCTGGACGCGGACGGGGCGCTCCTTTTTCAAGGATGCCGCGATGACGGAAGGCCTGCTTGCCCGTCTTCGCGCGAGCGTCGATGCGGCGGACCTGTGGAACGAACTGAGCAGCGACTGGCTGCTGCTGGACGTCGAGATAATGCCCTGGTCGGCCAAAGCCGGCAGCCTGATTGAAAGCCAGTATGCGCCGGTGGCGACCTCCTCGACTGCGGGCTTCCAGGCGAGCCGCGAGGCGTTGGCCCGGGCATTGGCGCGCGGCGTCGATGCCACCCCCCTGAGTGCCCGGTTCGATGACCGGGCCGCGCGCGCGGCCAAATACGCCACCGCCTGGGCACCCTACGTATGGCCGGTCACTGGCATAGACGACCTGAAGGTCGCGCCGTTCCACCTACTCGCCAGCGAAGGACATGTCTGGTTCGACAAGGACCACGTCTGGCACATGACGCTTGCGGCCCGTCTGACTGCCGACGATGGCGTGGTGACCGGCACGCGGTGGCGTACGCTCGATCTGGCCGACGCCAATGCGTGCGCGGAAACGATCGCCTGGTGGGAGGCGCTGACCGGTTCGGGCGGGGAAGGCATGGTCGTCAAGCCGCGCGACTTCGTGAGCCGCGGCAAAAAGGGGCTGATCCAGCCGGCGTTGAAGGTGCGCGGCCGGGAGTATCTGCGCATCATCTACGGCCCCGAATACGATGCGCAGGATAACCTCGCTCGCCTGCGGGAACGTGGGCTGGGTGGCAAGCGCAGTCTGGCGCTCAGGGAGTTCGCTCTCGGTCACGAGGCGCTGAGGCGGTTTGTGGCAAAGGAACCGCTGCGGCGGGTACACGAGTGTGTGTTCGGCGTGCTGGCACTGGAAAGCGAGCCGATCGACCCAAGGCTGTAGCGATGATGGTCTTAGCCGAAGATTCGCTCGCCCTGCTCGTCGACCAGTTGGATGCCCTTCTTGATCGAGATGTCGACGGCATCGTCCAGGCCGGCGAAACGGTCGGCGCGGATGAAGCGGTGTTCCTTCGTCACGCCGTCGATTTCCTTCGAGACCACGCCGCAGGTCTGGTACTGGCCATCGGCCTTGTAGGGCGTGGCGCTGATCAGGAAACCCTTGTGCTCGACCTGCTTTGCCGGCGCCGCGCTCTTGGGTTCGCCCGCATCGCCGCCACCGCCGAAAAGCTTTTTCAGAAAAGACATGGTTCAAATCTCCACTTTCACCTCGGCGCAAAATGCCTGCGCCGGTTCTCATTATCGCATTTAGGCGTCACGACGGTGCCGCGCCAGCATGATCCAATGTCCCGCCCCGTTCCAGCCCCCTGATGAAGACGGCGACCAGGAGCTCGATCTGCTCCCAAGTCTCGTCGGCCTGCCGCCCGGCGGAATTCGCGGCATAGCCGCTGGTGACGATGCCATGCACGCTTGACCACAAGGTGCGGGCGGCGATCCGCAGGCGGTTTTCATCGAGGCCGAAACGGCCGTCGGCGAGCACCCTGGCGATGATCTGCAGCAGATCGCTGAGCCGCGCCTCATAGGCATCCGGCTCCGCATGCGCCGGCTGGCGGCGGTTGAAGGCGAGCAAGGCCGGCCAGCTCGCCGGATGCGCCTCCACGAAGCCGGCATAGGCACGCGCCAGCGCCAGCAAGCATTGCCGCGTGTCGGTCACCCCCGCCTTATTGAGTTCGGCCATCGCTGCGGCGCCGGCTTCACCCAGCCGATCGAGCAGCCGCATGTTCACGGCGCGATGCAGGTCGTCGATATCCCGGAACAGATTGTATATGGAGCCGACCGCGATGCCGGCCTCGGTGGCGATGGTCCTGGCCTTCAGGTTCTCCGCCCCGCCGGCTTCGATCAGATTCTCCGCGATGGCGATGACGCGCTCGCTCATCTCTTCCTTGTCCAGTGCCAAACCTTGTCTCCGCATCATCTCCGCCCCTCTCAGGCGCGGCAACAGACGCGGTTTACCATAATCCATTCTGCATGAACAGCGTTCAAAAAGCATCTTGAACAATGTTCATTTTCTGCTACATTGCCCTTGTGAACGATGTTCATAAAAGGGAGAACGAACAAATGCTCAGTCTTCTCAGGACATTGCTGGACGGCGCCGGCGCCAAGGCCGAGGACCGGCTGAAGGACCAGTTCGCCGTCGATCTTCTCGCCCAGCGCATCCGCGATGCCGAAGCCGGCCTCGCCTGCGCCAAGCAGACGCTCGCCTCGCTGATCGTGCGTCAGCGCGCCGAACAGGCCAGCCTCGACCAACTCGACCGCCGCATCGCCGATCTGGAGACGCGCACCCGCAGCGCCCTTGCCGCGGGTGCCGAGGCCCTCGCCCACGATGGCGCTTCCGCCATCGCCGAACTGGAGAACGAACGCGAGGTCCGCCGCGGCACCGTGCGCAGCCTGACCGAGAAGACCTTGCGTATGCGCCTGTCGCTCGAACAGGCGCACCGACGCATCGTCGACCTCAACCAGGGCATGATCTCGGCGCGTGCCATCGACGCCGAGCAGAAGGCGCAGCGCCGCCTCAACCGTTCCATCGGCCGGACAGCCAGCCTCAACGAGGCAGAGGCGCTGCTCGCCGGCATCCGGGAGCGCAGCGACCCGTTCGAGGAAGCCAGCATCCTCGACGAGATCGATGCCGGCCTCAGCCAGGAAGCCATCCGTGGCAAGCTGGAGGAGGCAGGCCACGGCCCCTCGACCAAGGTCCGGGCACAGGACGTGCTCGAGCGCCTGAAATCCACGCACTGATCCACGAAACCTACTTCACATACCAAAGGGAGAACGACAATGAACGCCAATCAGACCTACATCATGTTCAACACCATCTCGGTCGGCATCGCCTATTTCATGCTTGGCCTGTCGCTGTGGCTCGCTCCGGTCGACCTGTCGACCAAGGGCTATTGGGGCATGGGCGTGCTCTTGCTCACCGGCAGCCTGGTCAACCTCGTCAAATACCGCACCGACGAGCGCGTCGCCGCCGAGACGACCGCCAAGATCGAAAAGGCGCGCAACGAAAAGCTGATCAGCGAATATGTCGGCAAGGAATGACGCCGGCAGGCACGTCCCAGATACGTGCGGCTCCAGTAACGAAAAAAGCCCGGATCTTCCGGGCTTTTTTGCGTGGGTTGCTGGCGGCTTCAGCGGCGCGACAGCGCTTCAAGCGCCGCGGCGGCATCTTCCAGGATGCTCATCGCCTGCGCCTGCTTGTCCTCCGGCGCGTCGACGATTTCGCTGAGCGCCGCGCGCAGCCGGTGGCGCACGGCACGGAACGCATCGCGCTTTTCCTGGCGCCCGCGATGCCGGCCGCCCTCCTCGCTATCGTCGTTCCAGCCGAACCAGTCGCGCGCCTTGGCCATCTTGCGGCCGAAGCGTTCGAGATGGTCGAGCACGTGGTCGATCATCTCGCGGTTCTCGTCGAGATGCGCCTGTCCGGCCTCGGTGATCGAGAACACCTTCTTGTTGCCCTCCGCCGAGGAGATGGCATAGCCCGCCTCTTCCAGGAAGGTCAGCGTCGGATAGACCACGCCGGGGCTTGGGCTGTAGATGCCGCTGGTGCGCTCCTCCAGCGCCTTGATGATGTCGTAGCCGTGGCGCGGCGCCTCGGCCAGCAGCGACAGCGTGATCAGCTTGAGATCGCCGTCGGCCAGCATGCGCCCGGCGCGGAACATGTCGCCCGGGCCGCCGCGGCCGCCGCCCCGCATGCCCGCCCCGAACGGACCGAAACCGCCGCCGCGACCGCCGAACTTGCCGGCCATATGCAGGAAAGCGCGCTCGCCGAAAGGATGATGTCTGTGCATGGATTGCTCCTTGAGTTATGTCTTACGATATATCTCAATTAGGCACGCCGCCTCGTCGAGTCAAGATATATCTTACGATGTATCTGAAAACAGCGCCAGCGGGATTGATTTCGCAAACGCCCGCCGCTAGAAGGCGCGCGAGGGTCGACGACCGCTCCGTAAGCGTCTGACGTCAAGCAACGCATCCATCCCCGGTCGTTCCGGGCAATTGCGCCGCAAGCGGCCAAAGGATGCCTATGCGCTCGACCGGACACTTCAGGGAAAATCCCAAATGCCCACGACCCGCAAGCGCGGCAGACTGCCCGCGCGCTATGCCGTTGTTCTGACTCCGCTGGTGCTGTCGCTGTTGATGACCTTCATCGTCTCGTTCATCTCGACGCTGAAGAGCCTTGGGCCTCAGCCCGGCCTGCCGGCCGTCTGGCTGACGGCCTGGGGCCTCTCCTGGCTGGTGGCGTTTCCGACGCTGCTTATGGTGCTGCCGGTGGTGCGCCGCATCGTCGGCTGGCTGTGCGAACCCGCCTCCAGATAGCCGGCAAGGCCCGGACCGGATCCGGGCCTACCCTCATCGGCGAGGCCTTCGTCTACCAGCGGCCCTTGCGCCGGTTCCAAGCGTAGAGAAGATCGGCGAAGCGATCATAGGCAAGCCGTGTCAGCGGCAGCAGGACGGGGTTGCCGAACAGCGCCGCCAGCCAGCCTTCGCCGGGCGTCCTCCGCCACACCGCGATCGCGACGTCGGCGCCGACCAGCAGCCTGCCCTCGGCGTCGGTGGCGTGCAGGCGGCGGCGGATATCCTCCAGCGCAGCGCCGTATCCGGCGAGCGCCGCCGGTTCGAGATTGATGTCGCGGAATTCGATCCGGCCCGCCTTGACCGCCTCGACAAGCCGGCGCTTCTGCCTGCCGATGCCGGCGTCGCAGACCGGGCAGCGCGTGTTGTACCAGACGGTCAGCAGGGGCTTCGACATGGCGCGACTATCGGCGAGGCGGCACGGCCCCGCAATATGACGCAGCGCCACGCAGACCCGCGCCGCGCCGAGCGCTACCCGAGCGAAGTGATGATCTCGCGATAGGCGAATTCCGGAAATGCCTTCAGGGTCCGTGTCCTGACACTGCCGCCCGCCGCCAGCATCAGCGCGAAGCGCGCGATCACCGCGTCGTCCGGCGCCTCGACCACGGCCACCATGTCGCAGTCGCCCATGGTCAGATAGAACGCCTTGAACGATCCGCCCATCTCGCCCAGCTGTTTCTTGGCGGCATCGAGCCGCTTCGGTGACTCGCGCACATTCCTGGCGCCCTGCTCGGTCCAGTTGAGGAGCAAGATGTAAGTCGTCATGGCATACCTCCCTCCGGCGCCACGGAGCACGGCGATCAACTCGCCGGGGCGGGCATCCGGTTTATCGCCCGGAAAAATGCATCCGACGCGCGAAGTATCCTCCTGGCAGCTGTCACGGGCAAGAGCAGCAGAGCCATCGACAGAATGAAAAAGGGCGCCATCGGCGCCCTTTGGATTGCGTTGGCTTGCCTGCCTCAGCTGTCGAGGAAGCTTCTCAGCTTGCGCGACCGGCTCGGGTGCTTGAGCTTGCGCAGCGCTTTGGCTTCGATCTGGCGGATGCGCTCGCGCGTCACCGAGAACTGCTGGCCGACTTCTTCCAGCGTGTGGTCGGTATTCATGCCGATGCCGAAGCGCATTCTGAGAACGCGCTCCTCGCGCGGCGTCAGCGAGGCGAGCACGCGGGTCGTCGTCTCGCGCAGATTGGCCTGGATCGCGGCATCGATCGGCAGGATCGCCATCTTGTCCTCGATGAAGTCGCCGAGATGCGAATCCTCCTCGTCGCCGACCGGCGTTTCGAGCGAGATCGGCTCCTTGGCGATCTTCAGCACCTTGCGCACCTTCTCCAGCGGCATGGCGAGCTTCTCGGCCAGTTCCTCCGGCGTCGGCTCGCGGCCGATCTCGTGCAGCATCTGGCGCGAGGTGCGCACGATCTTGTTGATCGTCTCGATCATGTGCACCGGAATGCGGATGGTGCGCGCCTGGTCGGCGATCGAGCGGGTGATCGCCTGCCGTATCCACCACGTCGCGTAGGTCGAGAACTTGTAGCCCCGGCGGTATTCGAATTTGTCGACCGCCTTCATCAGGCCGATATTGCCTTCCTGGATCAGGTCGAGGAACTGCAGGCCGCGGTTGGTGTACTTCTTGGCGATGGAGATGACGAGGCGCAGGTTGGCCTCGACCATTTCCTTCTTGGCGATCGCCGCTTCGCGCTCGCCCTTCTGCACCTGGTTGACGATCTTGCGGAATTCCAGGATCGAGATCGCCGTTTCGGTGGCGAGGTTCTGGATCTCGGAACGCAGATCGCGGATCGCATCCTTCTCGTTCTTGGTGAATTCCTTCCAGCCGCGCGACGTCAGGTTGGCGATCGAGCGCGTCCAGTTCGGATCGAGTTCCGAGCCCTGATACTCCTTGAGGAATTCCTCGCGGCGCACGCCATAGCTTTCGGCGAGCCGCAGGAGCTTGCCCTCGTTCTGCACGAGGCGCTTGTTGATGTCGTAGAGCTGCTCGACCAGCGCTTCGATGCGCGCCGTGTTGAGCGACAGCGACTTCACCGCCTTGATCAGCTGATCCTTCAGCTCCTTCAGCCGGCGGTCCTGGCTGGGCGACAGCGTACCGGCCGCGGCCAGCCTGTTCTCGACCTGCTGATCCTGCAGCTTGCGCAGCTTCTTGTAGGTGTCGGCGATGACGTCCAGCGTCTCCATCACCTGGGGGCGCAGTTCCGCTTCCATCGCCGCCAGCGACAGGCTCGCCTCGTCCTCGTCGTCCTCGTCTTCCTCCAGCCCGCGCGTGTCGCCGCCGACATTGGTGATGTCGTCTTCCTCGTCGCGAGCGGCGGCCCGGCCACGCGGCTTTTCGTCCGCCTTGGGGGCTTCCTCGATCCGCTCGACCACCGGCGCCTGCTTGGCTTCGGGTCCGGCATAGGTGGCTTCCAGATCGATGATCTCACGCAGCAGGATCTTCGATTCGTTGAGCTCATCGCGCCAGATGATGATGGCCTGGAAGGTCAGCGGGCTTTCGCAGAGCCCCGCGATCATCGTCTCGCGGCCGGCCTCGATGCGCTTGGCAATGGCGATTTCGCCCTCGCGCGACAGAAGCTCGACCGAGCCCATCTCGCGCAGATACATGCGGACCGGATCGTCGGTGCGATCGGTCGGCTCCTTCTTGGTGGTCGTGGTGGCGACGGCGGTGCCGGTCTGCTCGGCGAGTTCGTTGGCGTCTTCCTCGGCGTCCGCGCTCGTATCGGCGGCCTCGGACTCCTCGCCCTGCTCGTCGTCCTCGACGACATTGATGCCCATGTCGGAAAGCATCGCCATCGTGTCCTCGATCTGCTCGGAGGTCACTTCCTCCGAAGGCAGCACCGAGTTCAGCTCGTCCATCGTAACGTAGCCGCGCTTCTTGGCGGCCTTGATCATCTTCTTGACAGCATCATCGGAAAGGTCGAGCAGAGGGCCATCGGTGGCGCCTTCGCGTTCGGTCTCGACCTCTTCCTTTTCCTTTGTCGCCATTCTTTGTCGTCTCCAAGCGGCCCTAAAGCGAAGCCGCGTAAGCTGCAGTGCCGGTCAAATCGGATGCGCTCGCACCAGAACGCTCTTCACCGGGCCAGTAACCGCATCTCTCGTTAAGTCCAGATTAACCCTGATATCTGTGGCAGGCCTTTTGCCCGTCCAGTGACCAGTACCCGGCATCTCTCAATTTTCCCGTCGACGCCTGGCACGGGTTAATATTTCGAATCGTCCTGATTCCGCCATTCTGCCAGAAGGTCAAGCGCCTCTCGCATGATTCGCATGAAAAAAGCGAATCAATTACCCGACTTAGAGGCGTCGATTCGACGCGGGGACATTTCCATTTCGCTCTTTGGACGGACTTTGGACCCTATACGCGTCCGACTCTGCCCGAGGATACGCCAAACCCTTCGATCAGCGCTTCCGTTGCCTGTACATCGTTGAATTGCGCCTGAATCTCGATCAGATGCCGGAAATTTTCGTCCGAGGGATCCGCGTCGAGCGCTGCCTGCGCCTGTTTCAGTTCCCTATGTAAGGTGCGCGCGCTGCGCTGCAAGTGCAGCGCCTGGTTGAAGGCGTCGCGGGCATCCTCGAGCGCGGCGGTTTCGAGCGCCGGCCACTGCCGCGCGCGCTTGATCAGTTCCACCGCCCGCCCCCAGATGCCGCCGCACCCGGCCCGCTCGATCGTGGCGATCACCGCGCCGCGCTCGTCGGCGGTATCATGCGCCATGGCGTCGAGGATCGCGGCGTGCAGTTTCTTCAAATCCGCATTGGCAAGGTCGAGGAATTCGACATGGGCGAAATTCTCGTCGATCAGCGGCGGGTGGTTGACGAGCGCCACGATGATCGTCGCCTCCCGCACCGACATGCCC
>NZ_RZOF01000099.1:0-17917 GCF_003998955.1 Mesorhizobium sp. M4B.F.Ca.ET.017.02.2.1
CCGCACTGCGGATCGAGCAGCGCCAGCGGCAAGACGTCTTCGCGCGCGGCGAGTCCCTTCTGCGAGCAGAGCCAGAGCATCGGCTCGCCGATCACGGCAACCTCGTCGGGGCCCGGTGACTGGCGCATGGTGATCGCCAGATCGAGATCGCCGGCCTGCAGCGCCTGTCCGAGTTCGATGGAGCGGCCAACGCGCAATTCGATCCGGACGCGCGGATGGCTGACGGCGAAGGCGCGCAGCAGTTCCGGCAGGCCGCGATCAGCGAAATCCTGCGTCGTGCCGACGGCGAGGCGGCCGTCGGCACGCGCGCCCTTCAGCGCCAGCCAGGCCTCGGTGTGGACGGCGAGGATGCGCCTGGCATGGCCGACCAGATCCTCGCCGGCCGGCGTCAAGCCGCGCCCCCTGCCCTGGGGAGCAAGCAGCGGTTCGCCGACGATCTCCTCCAGCCGCTGCATCTGCGCCGTCACCGCCGAAGGCGAGCGGCCGACGGTGGAAGCCGCCTTCGCCAGCGAACCGCCATCGACGAAAGCAAGGAAGGTTTTGAGAAGGTCTGGGTCGAGCGTTTGCATAGTTTGATAATATCGAATCTTTTCTTCCAAACAATTCGATTTTCTTGATTCGATGCTCGTGACATGGTTTCTTCCAAGGGCGAGGAAGCGCCGCTCACAACGAGGAGAAAGAAAATGCCGATCATCAATGTCAGCGTCACCGGCAAGCCCGACGCCGCACTCTCTGCCGCCATCGCCAGGGAGGTGACCGAGCTCACCGCGACACATCTGCGCAAGGATCCGACCATCACCGCGGTCGCGATCAGCTATTTCGATCCCCAGCACTGGTTCGCCGGCGGCAAGTCGCTCGCAGAGCACGGCACCAACATCTTCTGGCTCGACATCAAGGTGGTCGACGGCACCAACACCAAGCTGGAGCTCGAGGCCTATCTCAAGGCGATCTTCGCCGCCTTCGGCCGCCTGCTGGGTGGCGTCCACGAAGAAAGCTATGCCTTCGTGCACGAAGTGCCGGCAGCCGCCTATGGCTATGGCGGCAAGACGCAGGAGTTCCGCTTCATCAGCGGGAGGTTGAACGCGGCGTAAAGTGCGCTCCCCCTTCTCCCCCTTGTGGGGAGCAGGTGGACCGGCGCGTAGCGCCGAGACGGATGTGGGTGTTGGAAGAAACTCGACCTCGAAAACTCCAATGCTTTTAGGCACCTACATCTTCAAAACAGTGATCCGTCCAACACCCCTCATCCGACCGAGCTTCGCTCGGCCACCTTCTCCCACAAGGAGAGAAGGCTAGAGGGCACTCAGTCCACATTGACGTCGCCCCCACTTCCGCTACCCTCTGGCGCCGAAGCGGCCACTCAAGAGCCGCGACGTGGAGGACGTTGGGAGAGCGCGGCAATGATCCTGACCCTGGCGCTGCTTGCAGGCCTCGTCGCGGCCTGGCTTTTGATCGGCGTGCTGGAATCGGTGCGCCTCGGCCTGCGTTTCACGCAGGCGTTGCTCTATGTGCCGTTCAAGCTCGCCTACCGCATCGCCGACGAGCGCATCCGCATCGCCCGCAATGCCAAGGCGCCGATCATCTACGTGATTTCGCACCAGTCGCGCATCGAGCCGGCGCTGATGCTGTCGCTGCTGCCGGACGACACGCTGCACATCCTCGACGACGCTTCGGCGCGCTCACCCTGGCTGGAGCCATGGCGCGAGCTTGGCCGCACCATCGCCTTCAACGCCGAGCATGTCTTCGTCAGCCGCCGGCTGGTGCGGGTCCTGAAAGGCAAGGGCAAGCTCGCCGTCTACCTGCCCGATGCGGTCGAGCCTGATATCAAGTCGTTCCGCCTGTTTCGCGCCATTACCCGCATCGCCATGCAGGCCGACGCCAGCATCGTGCCGATCTTCGTCGCCCGCGCCCGCGACCTGCCGGCATCGCTGACCCCGGCCGACAGGGCGCCGCGCCACTGGTTTCCGCGCCTTTCGGTGAGCGTGCTGGAGCCGATGACGATTGCCGAGCTGGCGGCGCGCAATCCCGACCAGGCCTCCAACACCAACGCGCTGTTCGACCGCTTCGCGGAAGCCAGGCTCTTCGGCACCAATCTCGACCGCGGCCTGTTCCTCGCCATTCGCGACGCCGCAACCAGGGTCGGCGCCTCGCATCCGATCATCGAGGACGTCATCTCGGGCGCGCTGAGCTACCGCAAGATGTTCATCGGCGCGCGCGTCCTGGGGCGCCGCTTCGAAGCGGTGACGGCGCCGGGCGAGGCGGTCGGCCTGCTGCTGCCCAACGCCAATGGCGTGGTGCTGTCTTTCGTCGGCCTGATCTCGGCCGGCCGGGTGGCGGCGATGATCAACTACACGGCGGGACCGGCGAGCGTCACCGCCGCCGTGCGCACCGCCGTCATCAGAACGGTCGTGTCGTCCCGCGCCTTCATCGAGAAGGCCGGGCTCGCCGACATAGTCGAGGCGGTCGAGGCAGGCGGCGCCAGGATGCTGTGGCTCGAGGATGTGCGCCAGAGCATGACGATGCTGGACAAGCTCGCCGCCGCCCTCTTGTGGCGCTTTCCGCTGCGGCCACAGGATGCGGCGAAGCCGGCGGTGATCCTGTTCACCTCAGGCTCGGAGGGCACGCCCAAGGCGGTCGTCCTGTCGCACAAGAGCCTCTACGCCAACGCCATGCAGGCCGAGGCCCGCATCACCATCTCGCCCGCCGACATCCTGCTCAACGTGCTGCCGGTGTTCCACTCGTTCGGACTGACCGGCGGCACCATCCTGCCGCTGGTCACCGGCGTGAAGCTGTTCCTCTACCCGTCCCCTCTCCACTACAAGATCATCCCCGAGATCGCGCGCAAGGTCAGGCCGACCATCATGTTCGGCACCGACACCTTCCTCGCCAACTATGCGCGCACCGCCAAGGATGGCGATTTCTCCAGCCTGCGCTTCGTCGTCGCCGGCGCCGAGGCGGTGAAGCCGGAGACGCGCCGTGTCTACCGCGAGCGCTTCGACGCATCGATCATCGAGGGCTTCGGCCTGACCGAGGCCGCTCCGGTCGTCGCCGTCAACACCGCCATCCATGGCCGCGACGGCACGGTCGGGCGGGCCCTGCCAGCCATCCGCATGAAGCTCGAGCCGGTCGAAGGCATCGACGACGCCGGCCGGCTGTGGCTCGACGGGCCGAACATGATGATGGGCTACATGACCGCCGACCGGCCGGGCGAGTTGCAGCCGCTCGACGGCTGGCACGATACCGGCGACATCGTCTCGATCGACCGCGACGGCTTCATCACCATTCGCGGGCGCGCCAAGCGCTTCGCCAAGATCGCCGGCGAAATGGTGTCGCTGGGCGCCGTCGAGATGCTGGTGCAGTCGCTGTGGCCGGAAGAGCGCCACGCCGCCGTGGCGGTGCCGGACAAGAGACGCGGCGAGCGCATCGTGCTGGTGACCACGGCCGATGACGCCAGCGCGGAGGAACTGCGTGCCTTCGGCAAGAAGGCGGGCGCGGCCGAACTGATGGTGCCCAACGACATCGTCAAGGTGGAGGAGATCCCGGTGCTGGGCTCGGGCAAGACAGACTATGTCTCGACCCGCAGGCTGGCGATCGACCGGCTGGGGCTGAGCGCGGCGGCGTAGCGTGCTAGAGCGGTTCAGCGTTTCATGGAACCGCCGACCCGCTCTAACTATTTGTTTCTACGCGATTCCGGACGGAAAACCGTTACACACTTTTCCTGGAATTGCTCTAGCCGATGTCCGACGGCGGCACCTTCTCGCCTTCGCGCATGGCGCGCTTGGAATAGGCCCGCACGGAAAACGGCAGGAAGACGAGATAGCCGGCGACCGAGGCGGTCAGCGTGTACCAGGGATAGGTCATCAAAAGCAGGACGTAGAGCACGACGGCAAGGATCACCGGAAGCACCTTGTCGCCCGGCACCTTGATGCTCTTGCCAGAATGGACCGGCAGCCGGCTGACCAGCAGGAAGGCGACGAGTACGGTGAAGCCGGTGGCGACAAAGGCGGCGAGACGGGTCGGCTCGAGTCCCAGCCGCAGGAAATAGAGGTAGAGCGGCAGCATCACCAGCACCGCGCCCGCCGGCGCCGGCACGCCGACGAAATATTCGCTCTGCCACAGCGGCCGGTCGGCCTTCTCATCATCCAGCACATTGAAGCGGGCGAGCCGCAGGCCGCAGGCGATGGTGAACAGAAGTGCCGCGATCCAGCCGAACGAGCCGGCCTGGTCGAGCAGGAAGGCATAGAGCACCAGCGCCGGCGCCACGCCGAAATTGACGATGTCGGCCAGCGAATCCATCTGTGCGCCGAATTTCGAGGTCGCCTTCAGCATTCGCGCCAGGCGGCCGTCGATGCCGTCCAGGAAGGCGGCGAGCAGCACCATCACCACCGCCGGCTCGAAGCGGTCCTGGAAGCCGAAGCGAATGCCGGAGAGGCCGGCGCAGATGGCAAGCACGGTGACCAGGTTGGGCAGCACCATGCGCATCGGGATTTCACGGATGCGCGGACCGCCGCTGGCATGCGCCTCGAATTTCTTGAAGGGCGCGCCCACGGCTCAGGAAATCCTGACCAGCGGCGTCACCGCCGCGCCGCCGAATTCGGCAAGCACCGTCTCGCCGCCGACGGCCGTCTGGCCGACGGCGACGCGCGGCACGGCGTTCAGCGGCAGGAAGACGTCGACGCGCGAGCCGAAGCGGATCAGGCCGAAGCGCTCGCCGATGGCGATCGATCCGCCGGCCTCGGCCCAGCAGACGATGCGCCGCGCCACCAGGCCGGCGATCTGCACGGCGGCGACGGTGCCGTTGGGGCTATCGATGACCAGCCCGTTGCGCTCGTTCTCCGAGCTTGCCTTGTCGAGCTCGGCGTTGAGGAATTTTCCGGGCCGGTGCTCGATCCTGGCGATCCGGCCACGCACCGGGGCGCGGTTCACATGGCAGGAAAAGACGTTCATGAACACCGATATGCGGGTCATCTCGCCGGAGCCGAGACCCAGCTCGCGCGGCGGCACGGCGGGACCGACCGCCGAGATGACGCCATCGGCCGGGCTCACCACCAGCCGGTCGTCGACCGGGGTGACGCGCTCGGGATCGCGGTAGAAATAGATGCACCAGGCGGTGAGGATCAGCCCGATCCAGAACAGGATCGAGGAGAAATAACCCAGAAAAAGCGTGCCCGCGGCAAAAGCGGCAATAAAGGGATAGCCCTCGCGATGGATCGGAACGAGCGTATTCTTGATCGTATCGACGATGCTCATGGGATGGGGGCAGTCCCTGTTTCAGGTCCGGCCTCAATAGCCGAAAGCCCCCCTGCCCGCAACGCAACAATGGGCGAGGCTGGGCGGGTCACCGGAGACATGCATTTTTTTGCCTATGCTGTCGGAACTCGACCATGCCACTCGTCCTTGGCTAGACAACTCGCCCAGGGAGCCCGCCAAATGCCATCGCCGAAATCGTCTGCAATTGATGCCAATCTCATCATCGAGGGTCTGGCCTTCGGCGAGTCGCTGCGCTGGCATGATGGACGGCTGTGGGTCTGCAACTGGGGCACGGGCGAGATCGTCGCGGTGGATGCGGACGGCAACAGCCAAATCATGCTCACAATACCGGCCACCCTGCCCTATTCGATCGACTGGCTGGCGGATGGGCGATTGCTCGTCGTCTCCGGCCGGGAAGGCCTTCTGCTGCGGCAGGAGGCTGATGGAACGCTCGCCACCCATGCCGATCTCAGGCCGCTGTCGAAAAGCCCGTGGAACGAGATCGTCGTCGACGGGCGCGGCAACATCTACGTCAATGGCGGCGGGCCGGCACCGGCGCCGGGCGAACATTTCGGACCGGGCACGATCGTGCTGATCCGGCCGGACGGCACGATCCGCCAGGTGGCCGAAAACATCGCCTTCGCCAACGGCATGGCGGTGACGCCGGACAACAGGACGCTGATCGTTGCGGAGTCGCACGCCAACCGGCTGACCGCCTTCGACATCGCCGAAGACGGCAGCCTTGCCCACCGCCGCGTCTGGGCGGACCTCGGCGGCGACTATCCCGACGGCATATGCATCGATGCCGAGGGCTGCGTCTGGTATGCCGACGTGCCCAACCGACACTGCATCAGGGTGCGCGAAGGCGGCATGAAGCTCGACAGGGTCGAGGCCGATCGCGGCTGCTTTGCCTGCATGCTGGGCGGGCCTGACGGCAGGACGCTCTATATCGCCGCCGCCGAATGGCGCGGCTTCGAGCACATGATCAGCGATGCCCGTACCGGCCAGGTGCTGAGCGTCGAAGCGCCGGCACCCGGCGTGGGTTGGCCTGCCTACAGTTCCGGCAAACGCTGATAGTTGGCGATATCGGCCCTGACGCCGAGCCGGGCGATCGTCTCCTGCGGGCTGAAGGCGATGCGCTCGTGCGCGGCCTTGACGATCGGCACCACCTTGTCGACCGCTGCCTGGCTTTCCCATTCGACGATGGTGACGAGGTTGAACTCGCCCGGCCCGGAGAACTGCTCGAGCAGGAAGTCCTGCACGAAGCCGCTCTGCTGGCGCAGCAGTTCGTGGGTCATCCGGACCTTGCCGATGATCTCCTCGCGAGCCGCCGCCGGAACGACAAACTTGTCGACCCGGAACACGCTGCCATTGCCTTGATTTGTCTTGCTCATTTCGATCTGTCTCCGTTCTGGAAAGGCTCGTTTCGCAGGGGCTCGGAGACGGTTTGCAAGCTCAAGGTAAGTTGAGGTCAAGGGGATTTTTTGCGCCGACATCCCCTTCTCCCCCCTGTGGGAGAAGGGGATGGGCGCGCAGCGCCGAAACGGATGAGGGGTGCTGGAAGAAACGCGGCTGCAGCGATTTCAACATATCGCCAAGCTGGAACACTCCTCATCCGTCGCCTTCGGCGACACCTTCTCCCGCAAGGGGAGAAGGAAGAGGCGCTAACTAACCTCCGACGTCCTTCTCCGCACGATGACGCCCAGCTCGTCGCTCTCGCGGGCAACGCGCAGCCTCTCCTCGGCCTCGGTCGCCTCGCGCTGGCGGTCCCACATCGAGGCGTAGAGGCCATCCTTGCGCAGCAGCGCGGCATGGGTGCCGCGTTCGGCGATCTGGCCGTCCTTGAGCACGATGATCTCGTCGGCCGAGATCACCGTCGACAGGCGGTGGGCAATGACGATGGTGGTGCGGCCCTTGCTGACGAGGTCGAGGGCTGCCTGGATCTCCTGCTCGGTCTGGGTGTCCAGCGCCGAGGTCGCCTCGTCGAGCATCAGGATCGGCGGGGCCTTCAAAATCGTGCGGGCGATCGCCACGCGCTGCTTCTCGCCGCCGGAGAGCTTCAGTCCGCGCTCGCCGACCATCGAGCGGTAGCCCTCGGGCAGTTTCTGGATGAAGGGGCCGATCTGGGCGAGCTCGGCCGCCTTGCGCACTTCCTCCTCGCTGGCGCCGACGCGGCCATAGCGGATGTTGTAGGCGATGGTGTCGTTGAAGAGCACGGTATCCTGCGGCACCATGCCGAGCACCGCGCGCAGGCTCTCCTGGGTGACGTCCCTGATGTCCTGGCCGTCGATCAGCACCTGCCCGCCCTGCACGTCGTAGAAGCGGAACAGCAGCCTGGAGATGGTCGACTTGCCGGCGCCGGATGGGCCGACGATGGCGACCGTCTTGCCCGCCGGCACCTCGAAGGAGACGCCCTTCAGGATCTTGCGGTTCGGATCGTAGGAGAAATGCACGTCGCGGAACTCGACCTTGCCCGCGCCGACCAGCAAAGGCCTGGCGTCCGGCTTGTCGACGATTTCCTGCGGCACGTCGAGCAGGTCGAACATGTGCTCGATGTCGGTCAGCCCCTGGCGGATCTCGCGATAGATGAAGCCGATGAAGTTGAGCGGGACGGAAAGCTGCATCAGCATGGCGTTGATGAACACGAAGTCGCCGACACTCTGCGTGCCGGCCTGCACTTCCCGCGCCGACATGCACATGACGATGACGGTGCCGAGGCCGAAGATGACGCCCTGGCCGAAATTCAGCCAGCCGAGCGAGGTCCAGGTGCGGGTGGCGGCGATCTCGTAGCGCGCCATCGAGCGGTCGAAACGCTCGGCTTCCATGGCCTCATTGGTGAAATACTTGACCGTCTCGAAATTGAGCAGCGAGTCGATCGCCTTGGTGTTGGCGTCGGTGTCGCTGTCGTTCATATCGCGGCGGATCGAGATGCGCCAGTCACTGGCCTTGACCGTGAACCAGACATAGACCCAGACGGTGACAGCGACCACGGCCACATATTTCCAGCCATAGGTGAAGGCGAAGATGCCGGCGGTCAGCGCGAATTCGAGGATGGTCGGCGCCGTATTCAGCATGATGAAGCGCACAATCGTCTCGATGCCCTTGGTGCCGCGCTCGATGATGCGCGACAGGCCGCCGGTGCGGCGCTCGAGATGGAAGCGCAGCGACAGCTGGTGCATGTGGACGAAGGTACGGAAGGCGAGCTGGCGCACCGCATACTGGCCGACACGGGCAAACAGCGCGTCGCGCAGCTGGTTGAAGCCGAGCTGCACCAGCCTCAGCACATTGTAGGCGACGACGAGCATGACCGGCGCAAGCAGGAAGGACGGCAGCGGCGGCGGCGTCTTCGCGGCGCCGGCCAGCGCGTCGGTCGCCCATTTGAAAAAATACGGGCCGGCGACCAGTGTCACCTTGGCGACGACCAGCAGCAGCGTTGCCCAGGTGACGCGCGCCCTCAGGTCGGCGCGGTCCGCCGGCCACATATAGGGCCACAGATTGCGTAACGTCGCGAGGGTCAAGGAATCGGAGACGGTTTTTCCGGCCATTCTTTTTGCCTTCTTGTTCTAGCCGACGGTGCAGCAGGATTTGACCAGCGCCGAGAGCGATGCCGAGACATCGGCGAGCGCCGCGTGGTCGACTTCGTAGCGCGAGCGCTGGCGGTCGGGCTCGAAACGGACCAGTCCGGCCTCGACCAGGATCTTCAGATGTTGCGAGACGGTGGACTGGGCGAGGTCGAGATGGTCGACCACCTCGCGACAGCAGCAGGAACGGCTGGCGGCGAGGTGCCTGAGGATCTCGATGCGCGCCGGATGCGAAAGCGCCGCGAACCGCGCTGCGACGGCGCGGCTGTCGGGGGCGCAGGCGGGATGAGCGCTGTTCGCAGGAGCGGATTCAACCAGGGATTCTGTCATCGTTCATCGGCGATAGACGATGAACGATGACAGGGCAAGCCAGGCTGGTGGGTAGTAGGGTCATCGCCCCAGCAAGGGGGAGATTGGCCAATCGCCGAACTCCTACTCCGTCTTCGTCGGCGCCGTCGTCATCTGGTCGCCCATCGCCTTCATGTCGGCGGCCTCGCCTTCCTTCGACTTGCCGGGAACCTTGAACACCTGGCCGGGCCAGATGCGGTCGGGATCCCTGATCTGGTCCTGGTTGGCGAGATAGATGGTGGAGTAGCGCACGCCGTGGCCATAGACGCGCCGCGAAATGCGCCACAGCGTGTCTTTGCGGCGGATGATGACGGCGCCGTCGGCGTGTTCGAGCTTGGGTGCCACCGTCTCCGGCACGTCCGGAGTCGCCGCCGCGACCTTGGCCGGCGCCTCGGCCGCAGGAGCATCGGGCGCCTCGGCGGTCGTTGCGGGCGCGGCGGGTTCGGCCGCCGGGGCAGCAGGCGCCTCGGCCGCTGTCGCCGGCGCGGCGGGCTTTGTCTCGGCGGGCTTTGCCTCAGCAGGCTTGGTTGCGGCGGGCGCCACGGCGGCGACCGACTCGCCAGGCTCGCGCTCGAACGGCACGGCGGCGCGGGCCACCACCTTCACGCCGTCGTCGCCCAGGCCATCGACATGGATGGTGTAGCTGCCGACCGGAATGTCGCGGGTGGCCTCGATCAGGAAATGACCGTCGGGCGAGGTCTGGGCGTCGCCGAGCAGGATATCGTTGGCATAGGCGCGCACCTTGAGGCCGGGATCGGCCGTGCCGGCGACGAAGATTTTGTTGCCGTCGATCTCGACCGCTTCGACGACGATCTTGGGTTCGGCCGCCGGCGCTGCGGGCGCCGTTGCCGGAGCAGCGGGTGCAGGTGCCGCTTCCACGGCCGCCGGCGCGGCCGGAGCCGGTGTTGCCGGCGCTGGCGTGGTGGCTGCGGGCGCTTCCGCCGCAGGGGCGGCCGCCTGGTCGCCGGTGGCGGGCGCCGCGGGCTTGGTCTCCGGCGCCGGGACGGTGAGCAGTTCGGATGGCTTGCCCGGCTCCTCGACCATCGCCAGCACCTGGCCGGCCGGATTCTGCGGGATCGAAACGACAGCGGTCTGCACCGAAGCGGTGACGACGTCGCCGGTCGTCGAGCGCAGCGTGATGGTGTAATCGCCGGGCTTCAGCGGATCGTCGAGAACGATGGCGAAGGCGCCGTCGGGACCGGCGACGGTCGAGCCAATCACGGTCGCGCCGTTTAGGATTTCGACCTTGGAATTGGGCGCCGCATTGCCGGCGACGACGATCGAACCATTGCTTTCGACGCGCACGACATCGAAGGTCGGCGCGACCGAACCGGCCGTGGCGGGCGGCGTGGCAGGCGCCGCGGGAGCCTCAGCCGCAGGCGCAGCAGGAGCGGATGGCGCGGCCGGAGCCATAGCGACGGTGGCCGGTGCCGGCGCGGCCGGAAGGCGGCCCTCGGTGCCCGGATCTGACGGCTTGGTTTCTGCCGGCTTGGTCTCGCCCGGCGCCAGCGCCGCGATCTCAGCCGGCGGCGTGCGATTGAGATACGGATCGAGCGCGCCCGACACATAGGCGGTTCCCGCCGCGGCGACGGCGCCGCCCGCAGTAAACAACAACGCCTTCAATGGATTAATTGCCATTTTTGACTGCCCCTTAGCCACCTAACGCCGGTCTAGCGTGTTTTAGCGAGTCCCACAAGAAAAACGGCCGGCCAAGAAAAAGCCTGTCCCGGGCTTGACCATGCCTGCCGTCCCTATCACCAATCATCGGCATGAACACGATTCGATCCGTCTGCGTCTATTGCGGTTCGTCTCCGGGCCGCGATGCAACCTACGTCAAGGCCGGCCACCTGCTCGGCCGCTCGCTCGCCAAATCCGGCCTCAGGCTGGTCTATGGTGGCGGCACCAAGGGCATCATGGGCGCCGTCGCCGAGGGCGCGCTCAAGGCCGGCGGCAAGGTGACGGGCATCATTCCCCGCTTCCTCATCAACAGGGAAGCAACGGAGACCGCGCTTGACCGGCTCGACGAGCTCGTGATCACCGACAACATGCACGAGCGCAAGCACAGGATGTTCGAAAAATCCGACGCCTTTGTGGCGCTGCCGGGCGGCATCGGCACGGTCGAGGAGATCGTCGAGATCATGACCTGGGGCCAGCTCGGCCATCATCGCAAGCCGATCGTCTTTGCCAACATCAAGGGGTTCTGGGACCCGATGCTGGCGCTGCTCGACCATATGAGCAGCGAAGGCTTCATCCACACCGCGCACCGGGTGAAGCCGCTGGTGGTCGAGGATCCCGAAGCGATCGTCGCCGCCATCATGGTGGCAGGCTCGTCCGTCGACGCGCCGACGGAGGGCGTGCAGTCGGTGATAGACAAGATGTAAGGCAGTAGGGGAAAACAGTGCCTACTGCCTAGTTCCTACTATCCATTGCCTACTGCCTTCCTCAAATCCCCGATCACCGCCCGCCGATCCTGCCGACGCCAGACGAGGTAGATCGACACGCTGCGCTCGAACCAGGGCAGATCGCGGAAGACGATCCCCGGCGGCGCCGCGCTGCGCAGGCTCTCCTGCACCGTCGCCAGGCCGAGGCCGGCGCCGACGAGGCCGAGCGAGGTCAGCGGATCGGCCGTTTCATAGGCGATGTCGGGCACGAAGCCGGCCTCGATGCAGGCGGCGAGGAACTGGCCGCGGTTGGTGTCGGCCGGCTGGCGTACCACGGTGATCCAGGTGCGGCCGTCGAGATGATGCGGGCGAATGTCGAGAACGGCGGTGAGCGCGTCGCCCTCGGGAATCGCCAGCACCAGCGGCTCGCGCCGGACGAGCGTCGAGGCGATTTCGGGATAGTCGGCCGGCGGCGGCGAATAGACCAGGCCGAGATCGAGCGTGCGCTGGCGCAGCCCCTCCAGTTGCGCGGCCGAGCGCAGGCTCATCAGGCTGAGGTTCAGCTGCGGCCGGCCGCGGCGGAACCGTCTCAGCATGCCGGCGACGATCCCCGCATGCACCGCGCCCTCGACATAGCCGATGGCAAGGCGGCCGGCAGTTCCCGCCGCAAGATCCCGGCCGAACGTCTCCAGCCGCTTTGCACCCGCCAGCAGCGCCCTCGCCTCGACAAGGAAAGCCTGGCCCTCGGCATTGAGATGCACCCGCTGCTTTGCACGCTCGAACAGGGCGACGCCGAGCTGCTCCTCGAGCTGGATGATCTGCCGACTGAGCGGCGATTGCGAGATGTGCAGCACTTCGGCGGCGCGGCCGACATTGCCCGTCTCGGCAACCGTCACGAAATAACGGAGCTGGCGCAGATCGAACATTTTCGCTCCTTGCGGCTAGTCCCTCAGGGTCTCAACTTTAGCCTAATCAGTCTTGGACTGTCTGACCAGCGGAGGCGACAATCCCGCCATCCCAACCAGGACCTTTAGGAGACAGCCATGCAGTTCTTTGCCCTTCTCACCCGCAACACCCAGAAGTTCAGCGACGCCGATTTCGCGCCGCTGCTGCCCGGTGAGGCCGAGCAGCGGCGAACGCTCTATGCAGATGGCGCGGTGCGCCAGGTGTGGAACCGCGGCGACATTCCCGGCAGCGGCATTATGTTCGAGGCGGCCGACGACGCCGAGGTGCGCGGCCATCTCGCCACGCTACCGCTGGTCAAGGCCGGCATGATGGATATCGCCGCGATCGTACCGCTCAACCCTTATCCGGGCTTCGGCCCGAAGCGCTGAGGCGGCCGAGAGCTGGAGATGAGTGCCGCCGTGAAATCGGCGGCGCTCATGAACCTCCACGACCAAACATGCGACGGAAAATGCTTGCTCGAGGTGCGGTGTAGCGCTCGGGCAAGGGGTTGGTGAGCAGAAACTGCTCGTGCCCCTCGACCGTCTCGGTGCCGCGATAGCTGCATTGCAGCGACCGGGCCAGGGGAACAATCTCCTTCAGCACCGACCCGAATCCCTCACCATCGATCGGCACATCCTTGACCATGTGCAATTCGCGCGCGAAGGCCTCGACACCAAGGAAGCGATAGCCGCGCTTTTCGAGTTCGGCGCGGAGCTTTGCCGGGGAAGTCTCCGCCCCCCAGAACTCGAAGCGCGTCGGCCGGATGCGGGCGCTCGCGGCGATTTCCAGATTGAGGTCGCCAATCGCCTCGGCAGGAAGAATAAGCGCCGCCACCGCGCCAAGCGAATGCCGTTCGACGGCGAGTGGAAAGGCCGACGCCTCGACGGTGGCGCGGGCGATCCGCTGGAAGCCGACGACATCCTCGGTCGCAAAGTAGAAGTCCCGGCGCCCATCGCCATGCTGCTCCGCGATGTAGCATGCGGGGCAGCTCGCGGTGACCAGGTCCTCACACAGTCTTTCGAAAAACGCGTAGTTCCGGCTCGACCCCTTGGGTGTCAGCAGGGCGTCACGCGGCGTCAATTCGTTTGCCCGCGGGGTGAGCTTCAGGAGCAGGATAGGCAGCGAAGCGGCAACCCGCAGAAGCGCCATGTTCACCCTCACTCGGACGAACAACGCACTGCCGCCGGGGCGGTAGCGTATCAGGTCGCGATGCGGCTCCGCCTTGCGGATGACCTCTTCCGTTTCATCGTCCGAGACTTGTTCGCCGGTGACATCGAACTGAAGCAAAGTCATCGCCTGGCCCTCGCCTCCCGGATCGCGTCCGGTAGGAATGGTCGATCTTGCCAGTTCACATCACCCCAGCCCAGACCTCACGGCCAGGCATTCTTCATTGCGTTTACGGAAAGCCAGGCAATCGAAGGCAGCGCGATGAGCAGCGCCAGCCGCAGCCCGGCCGATCGCGCCGCGTCCGGGTTCTGCTGCTGCAGCAGTCGCCATATCTGGAAGGCCGCGGCAAGGACGAGCAGCCCGTAGAGACCGCCCAGCGCCCACAGAACCGCCGTGCCGCTCACCGGCATGCCGGCCTTTTCCAGTGCCTGGCCGATCAGCATCGTCGGCCCGGCAATGAAGAAGGCAACCGCGACCCCGAAGAAAAAGCCGATCATCGCGCCCGGAAACGGCGTTGCCGAGAGCGCCACAAACAGCGCCAGCAGGATGAGCAAAGTGATGAATGCGCGCTGGCCCATGGCTGCCCCCATTTGTCATGGCCGGTCGGACACAGCCTGGAGTAGCAGGCTGGAATTAATGGCCCGTAACGAGAGAGAGACTGGTCCGCGGCGTTGTGATCGCCCCAACGCGCCCTTGCCGCGA
Source organism: Mesorhizobium sp. M4B.F.Ca.ET.017.02.2.1 (assembly GCF_003998955.1). Taxonomy (NCBI): domain Bacteria; kingdom Pseudomonadati; phylum Pseudomonadota; class Alphaproteobacteria; order Hyphomicrobiales; family Phyllobacteriaceae; genus Mesorhizobium; species Mesorhizobium sp. M4B.F.Ca.ET.017.02.2.1. Next base: position 14,372 of record NZ_RZOF01000099.1, read on the forward strand.
CCGGCGACAGGGACAAGGCAGGCTCTGTCATCAGCCCGCCCGCAGCGACAGCACGAACCCCACGATCAGACCAAGGACGAAGCCGAGCGGGCCGGTGACGAAGATGCCGAGCAACGGACCTTGATTGGCTTCGGGCGTGAAGATGACCGGGCCAACGAAGCCGCCAAGAAAGCCGATCACGCCCAGGATTGCGCCCCATTTGAGCATCGGTTCCCCCCGCCTGCCGAGCCACTGCACCAGATTTACGTCTCGGAACCAAGCCGCAGCGTTAGCGTTGGCTCAGACAACAGCAATTCAGGAGATCGTCATGCTGCGAGGCGCATTGCTCTGGCTCATCGGAATACCATTGCCCATCATCCTCATTCTGTGGCTGCTTGGCTATCTGCACTGACTACCGCAGGCGGCATATGCAACGCATGCCAGGCGGGGATGGCTGGCCAACCATCACAGGGATCGCGGTTCCGTGCACAGCTTCCAGCGTCACGGAACCGTCACACGCAACGGCGGCGGCCATGCTAGAAACCTGGCTTGGCCGCCCCAGCGACCTGGACCGTTACAAGATCCGGCAAAGCCGCCATGAACATCGCCCTCGCCTCGGAAGACAAGAGCCTGTCGCCCTATCTGCCCGACGAGCACGGGCTGTTCTTCCTCTATCATTTCACCGCCGAGGGCATGCGCACCAAGGATGCCGCCGACGCGCACTGGACCTGGCGCAGCTATCAGATCTCCGACATACGCGCGCGCCAGGAGATCGCCGGCGAGCAGGCGCTGCCGCCTCCCGTGCGCGAAGCCTTCCTTAGCGCCAGCCACGGCTGCCACATCGACCTCGAGGACGATTGGCTCTATGGCGATCTGCCGGACCTGCGCCACGACTATTCGGCCGAGGCGCGCGGGCTTGGCCATTTCCGCTTCGCGCTCAACGACAGGATGCTGATCGGCGCCCGCAAGCAGCCGCTGCAGTCGGTCGACACCATCCGCAAGGCGGTGGAGAACGGCACGCGAAAATTCCGCTCGCCGGCCGAGCTGATCGAGGCGGTGATGGGCCAGTCTCTGGACGGCATGGCGGCCGAACTCGGCGGCCTTTCCGAGACGCTCGACGGCATCGAGGACCGCATCGTTTGCGACGCATGGCACAGCGAGCGGCAGGCGCTGGTCGACGCGCGCCGGCAGCTCGTGGTGATCCACCGGCAGATGGCGACGCTGACCAGCCTGTTTCGGCATCTCGACCATTCGCACCGCAACGATCTGCCCGATGCGGTCAACGACATGGCCGCAAGACTCTCGCACCGGGCGCACACGCTCTATCACGACGGCGAGCAGCTGCAGGCACGTACAAGGCTGCTGCAGGACGAGCTTATGGCCAAGCTGACGATGCAGTCCAACCAGTTGCTCTACATCTTGTCGGTGATGACGGCGGTGCTTTTGCCGATGACCATTATTTCAGGTCTGTTCGGCATGAATGTCGGCGGCCTGCCGCTGCTGGATTCGCCGATGGGCTTTTGGGTGGTGACGGCGCTGTCGCTGCTGGTCGCCGGCGCCGTCTATCTGTTCGTCAGGCGGCTCGGGCGGGTATAGGCGCGACCTACGCCGTCGCCCGCAGATCCTCGACGATGGCGCCGGCGGCGCGGACTTCCGCTTCGTGCTCGGGCTCGCGCCATGTCTCGGCAAGGCCCGCCGCGTACCATTCGCGCATCGCAGGCAGGTCGAGCAGCCGCTTCGGATAGGCGGCCGCAGCGCCCTCGAATTCGAGCCCATAGGACTGCGCCCGGAACGCCACCGGCGCAAAGAAGGCATCGGCGGCGGTGAAGCGGTCGCCGGCCAGGAACGGGCCGCCGAAGCGGGCGAGGCCGTCATTCCAAAGATCGCTCAGACGGAAGAGATCCTGCTTCAGCGCATCGGACATCGGGAACGGCTCGACGCGCACGCCGCAGCTCATCGGGCAGAGGTTGCGGAGCGCGGTGAAGCTCGAATGCATTTCGGCTGCGGCCGAGCGCGCCCAGGCACGCGCCCTGGCGTCCGCCGGCCACACGTCCTGATGGCGCTCGGCCAGATATTCGACGATGCTGAGCGAATCCCAGACCGCCCAGCCATCATCGACCAGGCACGGCACTCGGCCATTGGGCGAGAACGACCGAAAAAGGCTGAAACTGGATCCGGTCGGAAACGGCGTCAGTCGCTCCTCGAAGGGAATGTCGAGGGTGCGCATCAGCACCCATGGCCGCAGCGACCAGGAGGAATAGTTCTTGTTGCCAATGTGCAGAACGTACATCGGGCGCGCCCCTCCTCGTTTCATGCAGTTCCGGACGGAAAACCGCTTCTATCTTGCCGCCGGCGCCGGTTGGCGAACCTCGCGGCCCCTGAACATCGACCAGCTGTACATCGCCAGCGCCGTCCAGATCAGCGCGAAGGCGATGGCCTGCGTTGTGCCGAACGGCTCGTTGAAGGCCAGCACGGCGATCAGGAAGACCATGGTCGGCGCGATGTACTGCATGATGCCGATGGTCGAGAGCCGCAACAGCCTGGCGCCGAAGGCGAAGAGCAGAAGCGGCACGGCGGTGACCGGGCCGCAGCCGATCAGCAGCGCGGTATCGGTGCCGTTGCCCGAGACAAAATGGTCCTGCCCGGTGGCGATCAGGTAGGCGATATAGCAAAGCGCCGGCACCGACAGCAAAAGCACTTCGAGCAAAAAGCCCTGGCTCGGGCCGATCGGCAGCGTCTTGCGGAAAAAGCCGTAGGCGGCGAACGAGAAGGCGAGCGCCAGCGACACCCAGGGCAGCTTGCCGGCCTCGATGGTGAGCACGGTCACCGCGATGGCGGCCAGCGCCACCGCCGCGATCTGCAGCCGGTCGAGCCGCTCACCGAGCAGGAGCGCGCCGACCACGACCACCACCAGCGGATTGATGTAATAGCCAAGCGCGGTCTCGACGGTGCGGTCGACGGATATCGCCCAGACATAGATGCCCCAGTTGACCGAGATCAGCGTCGCTGTCAGCGCAGCCATGGCGATGCTTTTCGGCGAACGGATCGCCGCCTTGAAATCGGCTGTGCGGCCGGCCCAGACCAGCACGCATGCCGCGATCGGCACCGACCAGACGATGCGGTGGGAGATGACCTCGATCAGCGGCAGATGCGCGACAGCCTTCATGTAGAAGGGCAGCAGCCCCCACAGCAGATAGGCGCCCAGCGCCAGGAGGAAGCCGCGGCGGGCCTTGGCGTCTGCATCGAGCTGATCGGGTTCGGTAGCCATGGCCCAACGCTATGCGCCAGACGCTTGCCCAAAACCATCGCAAATTGCTGATGGATCAATGGACTTCCGCTGATGGGTCAACCTACTCCGCCGCCACCAGCCCGGCCATGTCGCGGTTCTTCATCAGCTTGTAGATGATCGAATCCATCAGCGCCTGGAAGGAGGCATCGATGATGTTTTCCGACACGCCGACCGTCCACCAGCGGGCGCCGCTGGAATCGTGCGATTCGATCAGCACGCGCGTGATCGCTTCGGTGCCGCCATTTAGGATACGCACCTTGAAGTCGGCAAGCTCGAGG
>NZ_RZOF01000009.1:0-45179 GCF_003998955.1 Mesorhizobium sp. M4B.F.Ca.ET.017.02.2.1
AGTCTCCGTTGCGTGCCTTCCGCTTCGACGGAACACGCTTCGTGCCGCTGGAGGCCAACTGATGTTCCACAGCGGCCCGCGCAACCTGATCACCGATGTCGCCGGCCTCAAAGTCGGCAACGCCGCCGACCCCAGGCTGAAGTCGGGCGTGACGGCATTGCTTTGCGACGATCCGGCGGTGGCAGCCGTGCAGGTGCTGGGCGGCGCGCCAGGCACGCGCGAGACCGACCTGCTGGAGCCGCAGAATTCGGTTCATGAGATCCATGCCGTGGTGCTGTCGGGCGGCTCGGCCTTCGGCCTCGACGCCGCGTCGGGCGTGCAGGCGGCGTTGCGCGAAAGGAATATCGGTGTCGAAGTCGGCGGCTTCCGCGTGCCGATCGTGCCGGCTGCGATCCTGTTCGACCTGCGCAATGGCGGCGACAAAGGTTGGGGCCGCTACCCGCCCTATCGCGAGCTCGGCTACCAGGCGGCACAAGTGGCGGAGGCCGACTTTGCATTGGGCACGGCGGGCGCCGGCATGGGCGCGCTGACGTCGGGCCTCAAGGGTGGGCTGGGTTCCGCCTCGACCGTGCTTGAAACCGGCGTCACCATCGGCGCGCTCGCCGCCGTCAACCCGACCGGCTCGGTGACGGTCGGCAGGACCCGCCACTTCTGGGCGGCGCCTTTCGAGATCGGCGACGAGTTCGGCGGCCTCGGCTACCCTTCGCCGATGCCCGCCGACGCCAGGCGGATCCTGCTTAAATACCGCGACAAGCAGTTCGGCGGGCAAGCGGATGCCGGCGGCAACACCACCATTGCCGTCATTGCCACTGACGCCGTTCTGACCAAGGCCGCCGCCAAACGGCTGGCGATTTCGGCGCATGACGGCTTCGCGCGCGCAATCTGGCCGGCGCACACGCCGGCAGACGGCGATCTGGTTTTCGCGCTGGCGACCGGCAAGAGCGGCGTCGAGCTTAGCGCCGACGCGGCCATCGATCTCTACGCCGCCGCCGGCGCCGCCATGGCGCGCGCCATCAGCCGCGGCGTTTATGCCGCGACGGCGGCCGAGGGCGATCTGTTTCCGGTGTGGTCGTCGCGCTGAGCCGGCGGATCAGGTGGGATCGGACTTTTCTTCCTCGAAGCTCACCGCGACATCCGAATTGGCAGACAGCCAGACCTTCTTACCGTCGACCTCGGCGACGAGGCTCAGGGGAAGGTAGTGATGGTGACCCTTGTGCGAGCCCATGCCGCTGTCGGCCTTGGTCAGCTTGATCCGCTGGCCGTCGACCTTGTCGACAGTGCCGATGTGAACGCCGTCGGCGCCGATCACTTCCATATGCTCGCGAATCTTGCTGGTGTCGATCATTGTGGTTCTCCATTGAAGCTGCCGACAACAACAATCGACGGCCGGATTGGATGCATTGCCGCCGGAGGGCACGTCCTGTTCACCATGACGTGATAGGCATGATCCAATCCTGCCGGCTGGAGCGACAAGTCCATGCGAATTCCCGTTCTGATTTGCACATGGCTGCTCGCACAGCTCGCCACCATCGCCACGGCCGGCGCCGGCGACGTCGCGGAGCTGGAAATCCTCGGATTCAGCCAGGATGGCGGCGTCTTCGCCTTCGAGGAATTTGGCGTGCAGGATGGATCGGGCTTTCCCTATGCCAACCGCTACTACATTGACACGAGCAGCGACAGCTTTCTCAAGGGAACGCCGATCAGGGTGCGCCTCGACGACGAGGCCGCGACGCTCGACCAGGCACGCCTGCAGGCGCGGCAGAAAGGTGAAGCCATTGTCGGCCAGGCGGAACTCGCGGCCAATCGCGGCATCACCGCCGGCTTCAACGCCATAACCGAGCTTTCCGCCGATCCCTACCGCATGGCGGTCAATCCGCGCCCGATATTCTCTCCGGTCGACGAGCCGCTCGAGTTCCGGCTGGACGAAATCCCCCTGAACGACACCGAGGGCTGCCAGAGCCAGGGCGAGATCAACGGCTTTCGCCTGCAGCGCATCGAGGCAAAGGATGGCGGCAAGACCGAACTTGTGCACGAGGACAAGTCCATCCCGAAAAGCCGCGGTTGCCCGAACGGCTACCGCATTGGCGCAGTGCAGACGTTCTCGATGCAGGGCTTGAGCGCCTATGCCGTGCTGATCGCAGTTCGGCAATACGGCTTCGAAGGTCCCGACTTTCGCTGGATCGCGGTGACAGGCCGGCTGTGACACCGCTCTCGCAACCCACGGCGCGCAGTCGCATCGGCGACCATTTCCGGGCCGCCCTGCCCTCGGCCCGCACCGCGTTTGCCGGCGCGCTGGTCTGGGGCCTGACGATGGGCGCCAGCGCGCTCGTCAATCTCCTGCTCTACGACTGGGAGACGCCGGCGAAGATCCGCTTCGTCACGCTCATCTATGCCGCCGGCGGCGCGCTCGCCTTCCCGGTCGGCCTGTTCCTGGCGCGGCTCGTCTCACGCGGCCGGCACTGGGAGGTTGCCTTCGCCGCCGCTTTCGTCGCGCTGCTGGTCGCTACGCTCGCCTTCACCGGTGGATTGTTCGCGCTGCAATACCGCTCCTACTATGCCGAATGGCACGCGCCGGCCTTCACCATCCGGTGGGCGTTCGAATTGGTGTTCACCATGCTGACGGCGCTCTACCAGTTCGTCGTGCTCGGGATCCGGCTCTATTTTCCGCTGGGATTCATTGCGCTGGTGGCCGCCAGCATCTGGTTTGCGCGGCAGCGGCGTTGAGCATTTCGTCGGCCTCTGTTAGGAGGCGGGCGACAAGCCCCCAAGTCAGGACCGATTGATGATCCCTCGCTATTCCCGGCCGGAAATGGTCGCCATCTGGTCGCCAGAGACCCGTTTCCGCATCTGGTTCGAGATCGAGGCGCATGCCTGCGACGCGCTGGCCGAGCTCGGCGTCATCCCGAAGGAGGCGGCCAGGACGATCTGGGAAAGGGGCGGCGCGGCGAAATTCGACGTCGACAAGATCGACGAGATCGAGCGCGTCACCAAGCATGACGTGATCGCCTTCCTCACTCACCTCGGCGAGTTCGTCGGGCCGGATGCCCGGTTCATCCATCAGGGCATGACCTCATCGGACGTGCTCGACACCTGCCTTGCGGTGCAGCTCACCCGCGCCAGCGACATCCTGCTTGCCGACATCGATGCACTGCTGGCGGCTTTGAAGCGCCGCGCCTTCGAGCACAAGGACACCGTCACCATCGGCCGCAGCCACGGCATCCATGCCGAGCCGACCACGTTCGGCGTCAAGCTGGCGCAGGCCTATGCCGAGTTCTCGCGCTGCCGCGAGCGGCTGGTGCATGCGCGGGCGGACATTGCGACCTGCGCCATCTCCGGCGCGGTCGGCACCTTCGCCAACATCGAGCCCTATGTCGAAGAGCATGTGGCGCAGAAGCTCGGGCTGAAGCCGGAGCCGGTGTCGACGCAGGTGATCCCGCGCGATCGCCACGCCATGTTCTTCGCCACGCTCGGCGTCATCGCCTCGTCGGTGGAGCGGCTGGCGATCGAGATCCGCCACCTGCAGCGCACCGAGGTGCTGGAAGCGGAGGAGTATTTCTCTCCGGGGCAGAAGGGCTCGTCGGCAATGCCGCACAAGCGCAATCCGGTGCTGACCGAAAACCTCACCGGCCTTGCCCGCATGGTGCGTTCCTTCGCCATGCCGGCAATGGAGAATGTGGCGCTCTGGCACGAACGCGATATCTCGCACTCCTCGGTCGAGCGCATGATCGGACCGGACGCCACCGTGACGCTCGATTTCGCGCTGTCGCGGCTCACCGGCGTCGTCGACAAGCTGCTCGTCTATCCCGACAACATGCTGAAGAACATGAACAAGTTCCGCGGCCTGGTGCATTCGCAGCGCGTGCTGCTGGCGCTCACCCAGGCCGGCGTGTCACGCGAGGACGCTTACCGCCTGGTGCAGCGCAACGCCATGAAAGTGTGGGAATATGGTGCTGATTTCCTTGAGGAATTGCTGGCGGATAACGAAGTGACCGCAGCGCTCCCCGAAGCCGATATCCGCGAGAAATTCGACCTCGGCTATCACACCAAGCATGTCGACACGATCTTCAAGCGGGTGTTCGGAGAGGCGTGAGGCAAGCGTCCTTCTCCCCGTCACTATACGGGGAGAAGGTGCCGGCAGGCGATGAGGGGCGGCGCCGACTTCGGCGATGATCGCACCCATGGGCGCTGCGGCTGAACGGACAATCTCGCAAACTTGGCGCTGCCCCTCATTGCCCTGCCGGGCATTTCTCCCCGTATGGAGACGGGGAGAAAGACGCTCTCGCCGACGCTTTCGCCAACTGGCAGCGGCTGTCACGCCTTGCCGGGGATGGTCCTGATCACCGTGCCCCACGGATCCTCGCGGGACGCCTCGCCGGCCACGTTGTCCGAGCGCATCTCGACCCAGGCGAGACCCGAACGGGCCGGATCGCGCCGGCCGGCGCCGGCGCTGCGCCAGGCATTGGCGCCGATGTGGTGGTGGTAGCCGCCCGACGACAGGAAGACGGCCTGGCCGCCGTATTTCGCCACCGTGTCGAAGCCGAACTCGTCATGCCAGAAGGCTTCGGCATCTTCCGGGCGGCCGACGCGCAGATGCACATGGCCGACGATGGTGTTTTCCGGGGCGCCCTGCCAGCCGGCATCGCCCGCCGGCACGCTGGCGACGACGGCGGGAAGGTTCAGACGCTCGGTCGCCATGGCGATCTTGTCGCCGTCCCATTTCCAGGCCTGCGGGCTACGGTCGGCGTAGATCTCGATGCCGTTGCCCTCGGGGTCGGTCATATAGAGCGCTTCACTGACCAGATGGTCCGACGCGCCCTCGATGGCGATCCGGTTGGCCGCGGCGTGGTTGATCCAGCGGCCGAGATCGGCACGGCTGGGCACCAGGAAGGCGGTGTGGAACAGGCCGGCGCTGCGCGGATCGTCGGGCTTTGCCGCGGCATCGGGCTCGAGCACCAGCAGCGGCCGGTTGGCGGCGCCGAGCGTGATCACGCCATCGGCGCGGCTCAATTCCTGCAGGCCGACAACGGCGCGGTAATAGGCGGCGAGCCCTTCGGCATCGCGCGCCTTCAGGCCGACGCGCGACACGCTGACCGGCGTGGTCGCGGCAAAAGGCAATTCACTCATCATCGTCTCCGTTCGGGCGCCCGCCGAAACTCCCAAAGCCAGGAGCCCCGCGCCGCCGATCATCCTACGTCGTGTCAGCCCCGAAATCCGGTCCTTCACGGCTATCTTGTCCTGGCGACAGATCGTCGATCTCGATCGTTCACACAAGAGAGCAAGGAGCGAACATGGTGTTCACTAATTTGATCGTGACCGTCGTTCGGCACGGTTGCGCGAAAGGGCGGCGCTCGCTACATGCGCGCCATGAAAGTCAAGGACGCAGATATCCTCATCGTGCCGGGCTACACCAATTCCGGCCCCGAACACTGGCAGACCCGCTGGCAGTCGAAACTGTCGACGGCGCGCCGGGTCGAGCAGGCGGAGTGGTCGAAGCCGGTACGCGAGGACTGGACCGCGAATGTGGCCAGGGCGGTCAACGAGGCCGAGCGCCCGGTGGTGCTCGTGGCGCATTCGCTCGGCGTGGCGGCGGCGGTACAGGCCATCCCGCAGTTCCAAAGGCCGGTGGCCGGCGCCTTCTTCGTGGCGCCGCCCGACGTCGCAAATCCGGAGATCAGGCCGCGGCACCTGATGACCTTCGGCCCCTATTCGCGCGAGCCGCTGCCCTTTCCGTCGATCGTGATCGCCAGCCGCAACGACCCGTTCTGCGCCTTCGACGTCGCCGAGGATATTGCCGGCGCCTGGGGCTCGCTGTTCATCGATGCCGGGGATGCCGGCCACCTCAACGCGGATTCCGGCTTCGGCCCCTGGCCTGAAGGCTCGATGACCTTCGCCAAGTTCCTGACGGAATTAAGGGAACCCTGAGCTGTAGCCGCTCGGCTGCGCTCAGGAACCGATGGAATCGCGCATGCTCTTCAGCAGGGTCTTGGCGCCCAACGAAATCAGCGTGTGGTCCGAGCCCATGGCGAGCAGCCGGTAGCCCATCGCCACGACGCGGCCGGCAACCGCCGGCTCGATGACGTAGATGGCGGCGTGCTTGCCGGCCTTGCGCGTGCGCTCGGCGATCGAGGCGACCGTCTCCATCATGCTTTCCAGCGTCGAATTGACGGTGGTGCCGTTCGACCAAGCAATCGAAAAATCCGACGGGCCGACGAAAATGCCGTCGATGCCGGGTGTCTCAATGATGCCGTCCAGCGCCTCGAACGCCGCCCGCGTCTCAACCATCGCAAACGCCATGGTGCGCTGGTTGGTGTCGCGCAGCCATTCGGCATGATCGCCTTTGCCGTGACGCGGAAAGGCATAGGTCGGCCCCCAGGACCGCTCGCCGACCGGCGGATATTTCATGGCGGCGGCGAACAACCTGGCGTCGGCCACAGAGTTCACCATCGGCGCGATCACCGCCTCGGCGCCGAAATCGAGCGCCCGGCTCGCCATGTCGAAGCGGCCGACCGGAATGCGCACCAGCGCGGGCTTGTTGGCGGCCAGCACTGGCACCAGGCCGCGCAGCACGCTGTCCTCGTGATGGCCGCCATGCTGCATATCGAGGGTGACGGCGTCAAAACCCTGCTTGGCGATGATCTCGACCGTCAGCGCATCCGGCACTCCGGACCATGCGGTGAACAGCGTTTCATCCGCCGCCAGGCGTGACTTCAGGGACATCGGCTCTTCCTTGTTACCTCGTTAACAATCGCAGTTTCGGCTGGAAGCCGCGACAAGGCAAAGAAAAACCGCCCGACTGAGGCGGGCGGTCGATTAGTCCAGCCAGAGCATGATGTCGAAAAGCGTGAAGCGGGTCTCAGACGACATCATGCTCATATGGGATCAGGTGTTCTTGATCTGCTCGATCGCCTCGGCCATCAGTTCATCCATGGTGCGGCGGATCTGATGGTCGGACTGGGCAACGCCGGCGTCGTCGAAATCCTTACGGATCTTGCGGAAAACGTCGTGGTCGCCGGCTTCCTCGATGTCGGCGACGACCACCTGCTTGGCATAGGCCTCGGCATCGTCGCCGGATTTGCCGAGCTTCTCGGCGGCCCACAGGCCGAGCGCCTTGTTGCGGCGGGCGGAGGCCTTGAAGCGAAGCTCCTCGTCGAAGACGAATTTGCGCTCGAAGCCCTCTTCGCGGTCTTTCATGCTGCTCATGGCATCCCTCCGGTCAAATCCGATTCGCTTAGGCGTAAATCATGTGTGTTCCCGAAGCACAAACCAAAAGGCCGCGGGCCGGTCAATATGCTACATCACTTGCTGCGCTGCGGCATTTCATTCCCGAAAGCGGTTGATTCGAAGGATTTGCCGATTGAGCAAACAATGCGATTGGGATAGACACCGGCATTGAACACCGCCGTTGCCATACTAATTTAGGCAGACGGACAGGAACTGGTCGTTTGCCGCCTGCCCGGAAATCCAGAGAAAAAATCAGATGAAAAATCGCCGCCGCATTTATGAAGGCAAGGCCAAGATCCTCTATGAGGGACCTGAGCCGGGGACGCTGATCCAGTTTTTCAAGGACGATGCGACCGCCTTCAACAAGAAGAAGCATGAAGTGGTCGATGGCAAGGGCGTGCTCAACAACCGCATTTCCGAGCACATCTTCAACCATTTGAATCGCATGGGCATTCCGACCCATTTCATCCGCCGGCTCAACATGCGTGAGCAGCTGATCAAGGAAGTCGAGATCATTCCGCTCGAAGTGGTGGTGCGCAACGTCGCCGCCGGCTCGCTCTCGAAACGCCTCGGCATCGAGGAAGGCACGGTACTGCCGCGCTCGATCATCGAATTCTACTACAAAGCCGACGCGCTCGATGACCCGATGGTGTCGGAAGAGCACATCACCGCCTTCGGCTGGGCGAGCCCGCAGGAGATCGACGACGTGATGGCGCTGGCCATCCGCGTCAACGACTTCCTCTCCGGCCTGTTCATGGGCGTCGGCATCCAGCTCGTCGACTTCAAGATCGAGTGCGGCCGCCTGTTCGAGGGCGACATGATGCGCATCGTCGTCGCCGACGAGATCTCGCCCGACTCCTGCCGACTGTGGGACGTGGCCACCCAGGACAAGCTCGACAAGGACCGCTTCCGCCGCGACATGGGCGGCCTGGTCGAAGCCTATCAGGAAGTCGCCCGCCGCCTCGGCATCATGAACGAGAACGAGCCGCCGCGTCCGACCGGACCGGTGCTCGTCGCGTCGTCCGAGCCGCCCAAGGGCATGAAGCACTAACTGCCAGACCGGGCTTGCCGGTAACGGCGGCCCGGCTCCAGCCTTACTGATTTCTCAGGAGTATCGATGAAAGCCCGTATCACCGTCACCCTCAAGAACGGCGTGCTCGACCCGCAGGGCAAGGCGATCGAACATGCGCTGTCCGGGTTGGGCTTTGATGGGGTCGGATCGGTGCGCCAGGGCAAGGTGTTCGACGTCGAGCTGGCCGGGACCGACAAGGCCAAGGCCGAAGCCGATCTCAAGGCCATGTGCGACAAGCTGCTGGCGAACACGGTGATTGAGAACTACGCGGTGGAGATCGCCTGACAATGAAATCAGCCGTCGTCCTTCTGCCTGGCCTCAACCGCGACCGCGACATGATCGCGGCGCTGACCAAGATTTCCGGACAGGCGCCGGCAACCGTTTGGCAGACCGACACCGAAATCCCCGACGTCGACCTGATCGCCATTCCCGGCGGCTTCTCCTTCGGCGACTATCTGCGCTGCGGGGCGATCGCGGCGCGCATGCCGGTGATGCGGGCGGTGGCAGAAAAAGCGGCCAAGGGTGTCATGGTGATCGGCGTCTGCAACGGCTTCCAGATCCTGGTCGAGGCCGGCCTGCTGCCCGGCGCGCTGATGCGCAACGCATCGCTGAAATTCGTCTGCCGCCAGGTGAAGCTCGAGATCGCCAACGCCAACACCATGTTCACGCGCCGCTATCAGCCGGGGCAGATCATCCGCTCGCCGGTGGCGCATCACGACGGCAACTATTTCGCCGACGCCGAGACGCTCGCCCGCCTCGAGGGCGAGGGACAGGTGGTGTTCCGCTACGCCGAAGGCACCAACCCGAACGGCTCGATCAACGACATTGCTGGCATCATCAGCAAAAAGGGCAATGTGCTTGGCTTGATGCCGCATCCGGAAAACCTGATCGAGGCGGCGCATGGCGGCAGCGACGGCCGCGCGCTTTTCGAAGGCGCCCTCGGCATCGCCGCTTGATTATCTTCTAGGACATTCCTTTCGGAACGCGGGGGCGGCCTGACCATGAGACTGACGATTGTTCGCCTTGCTCTCCTGGCTGCCGCCGGGCTTGCACTCGCCTCCTGCCAGTCGAGCCCGAAGAGCACGCCGGCGCCCTCGGGCAAGAGCGCCTCGCTGCTCGCCATGGAGCAGGTGGCGATATCGGCGCATAAATGCTGGATCGCCAGCAAGGATCCGGCCTTCAAGCCCTACCAGATGGCCAATGAGCTGAATTCGTTCAGCGGCACGCCACGCTTCCTGCTGGTGCCGGCCAAGCATTATGGCGGCAAGCCGCTGCTGGTGGTGCAGGCGCAAGGCAATTCCAGCCGCATCGACGTGTTCGGCCCGCTGATGGCTGACCCGCTCGGCGCGCGCATCGGCTCCGACATCGCCCGCTGGCAGGCGGGCAACCCGTCCTGTGCGGCCGCCGCCTGAGGCGATGGGCCGATTCCTGCAGAAGGCGGGACTGTCCGTCGGCCTGATCGGGCTCGTCCTGCAGGCTTGCATCACCATTCCGGCGTCGATGGAAGCCGGCCGCGGCTTCCTCGGCTCGGTCGTCTTCCTGTTCAGCTTCTTCACCATCCTGACCAATATCGGGGCGGTGCTGGTGCACACGTCGCTGCTGTCGCCGTCAGGCTATGCGTGGTTCCCGGCCTTTGCCGGATCGCGGCTGCGGGCGGGCGTGGCGGTGGCGATCAGCCTCGTCTTCATCGTCTATGCGACGGTGCTGGCGCGGCTGTGGCAGCCGCAAGGACTGTTCCTGCTCTGCGATATCCTGCTGCACTATGTGACGCCGGCGCTGTTCGTGCTGTGGTGGCTAATCGCCGGCGCCGACGGCACCACGCGCTGGCGCGACATCTCCTGGTGGATGGTCTACCCGCTCGCCTATCTGGCCTATGTGCTGCTGCGGGCGCCGATCGCCGGCGAAGTCCCCTACCCGTTTCTCAGCGTGGAGAAGAACGGCGCGGCCAGCGTCGCCGTTTCGGCGCTGGCCACAACCGGACTGTTTCTGCTCTTGTGCGTCATCGCCGTCTTCGCCGATCATTGGGTTGCCCGGCTGCGGAAATAGTGTTCGGCGCCGTCCCAATCCTTCGACGGCGTGAATTCAATCCCAGAACGGCCGGAGGCCTTCGCGATGCGCATCGCAGCGCGAGACGCCGATATCCTTGAGTTGCTCGTCCGTCATCTCCAGCAAGGCCAGGCGGCCGCGGCGGCGATCCAGTATCCGGTCAATCTGCCTCATGACGGAGCCGAGCACAAATACGAGGCGATCCACGAAGCCATTGCGAGTCCGTGACTTCGTGCGCCCATCCAATCCGGTGCCGATGTAATGAATTGTGTCGGTTGTATCCATCTTCGTTCTACCTTGTCTCGATTGTATCCTATCAATCGTAGACTTCATATGGATTGACTCATCGTGCGGCACAATATAGAAAATTGTCACCATGACAAATTGGCTTCCAGACCTCTCTTCCGGCTCAGGCCCACTGTATCAGCGTCTTGCTGACAGCATTGAATCAGACATCGACAAGGGCATCATCGATGCCGGTGCAAAACTGCCGCCGCAGCGTGACCTCGCCTATGACATCGGCGCCACCGTCGGTACGGTCGGCCGCGCCTACCAGTTGCTGCGCGAACGCGGCCTGGTCAGCGGCGAGGTTGGACGCGGCACTTATGTGCTTGCGCAGCGCGCCGAGGGCCCGAAGGTCGAGCTGGAGCCTGCCGCGCAAGGCACGCGCCCCATCGATGCACCGAGCGGCAAGCTGCGCTTCGACAGCACCGCCGCGCCCGATGTCGGCCAAGGCGCAATCATTGCCGAAATTCTGGCCCGCACGGCTGAGGACCATCCCCACGACATTTCGAGCTACACGAGGGATTTTCCCGAGCGATGGTACGAGGCGGGAAGCCGCTGGCTGTCGCGTAATTCCTTCCGCCCTTCGCCCGATTCAATCGTGCCGACCCTTGGCACTCATGCGGCGGTGATGGCGGCGATCGCGGCGCTCACCATGCCTGGCGACTATGTCGTCTTTGAGCATCTCACCTATTCGCAGATTTCGCGCAGCGCCGGCCTGATCGGGCGCCGAACGGCACTGGTTGCGACCGACAAGGAAGGCATCGATCCCGAGGATTTCGAACGCGTCTGCGCGCAGAAGCATCCCAAGCTGATGTTCCTGATGCCCACCGCGAAGAACCCGACCCTGGTGACGATGCCAGCGCAGCGGCGGCAGGCGATCGCGCAGATCGCGCGTGAGTACAATGTGGCGCTAATCGAGGACGATCTTTATGGCGACCTGACCGACGATCCAACGCCGTTGCTGGCCGAATATGCCCCCGAGCGCACGATTGTCGCCGGAGGCCTGTCGAAATCGGTTGCCGCCGGCGTGCGCGGCGGCTGGCTTTCCTGCCCGCCAGCCTATCGCCATCGCATCCGCGTGGCGCACAAGATGATGACCGGCGGACTGCCCTTCCTGCTCGCCGAGGTCGGCACCAGGCTGGTGATGTCCGGCCAGGCTGGCGATATCCGCAAGCGCTGCATCGCCGAGATCCAGGCGCGCGTCGCCATCGTGCGCGAGACGCTTGAAGGCTTCGACTTCGAGGCGAGAGACAATGTCCCCTTCGTCTGGCTGACCTTGCCGGACCCCTGGCTCTCCGGCACGTTCAAGAATGCCTGCCTGGCGCAGGGCGTGCTCATCGACGACGAGGACGAATTCAAGGCCGGCCGCTCCGAGCAGGTCTTCCATGGCGTGCGCTTCGGCGTCTCGCAACCGCGGCAGGACAAGGATGTCGCCGGTGGCGTCGCGGTGATCCGGCGCCTGCTCGATGAAGGCCGCGCCGGCTACGACAGTTTTTCCTGAGCTCGGCCACGCCTGATCCCGCAGCCTCCGCCACCTTGTGGCTTTCCGCCGTTTTTCGTCAATCTATGGGGTGTATCGGCCTCAAGCTTGCGATAAGAGGGGACTCGAATTCCCCTCTCCGACGGATAAAAATCGCCGCCCATGACCATCTCCAATTCCGTGCCGATCACCCCGGAACTCATTGCCGCGCACGGGCTGAAGCCCGACGAATATCAGCGCATCCTCGATCTGGTCGGACGCGAGCCGAGCTTCACCGAACTCGGCATCTTCTCGGCGATGTGGAACGAGCATTGCTCGTATAAATCCTCGAAGAAGTGGCTGCGCACCCTGCCGACGACCGGACCGCAGGTGATCCAGGGACCGGGCGAAAATGCCGGCGTGGTCGACATCGGCGACGGCGACTGCGTCGTCTTCAAGATGGAGAGCCACAACCATCCTTCCTATATCGAGCCGTATCAGGGCGCTGCGACCGGCGTCGGCGGCATATTGCGCGACGTCTTCACCATGGGCGCAAGGCCGGTGGCGGCGATGAACGCGCTGCGCTTCGGCGCGCCGGACCATCCCAAGACCCGGCACCTGGTGGCCGGCGTCGTTTCCGGCGTGGGCGGCTATGGCAATTCGTTCGGCGTGCCGACGGTCGGCGGCGAAGTCAATTTCGATCCTCGCTACAATGGCAACATCCTGGTCAATGCCTTCGCGGCCGGCCTTGCCAAGACGGATGCCATCTTCCTGTCCGAGGCCAAGGGCGTCGGCCTGCCGGTCGTCTATCTCGGCGCCAAGACCGGGCGCGACGGCGTCGGCGGCGCCACCATGGCGTCGGCCGAATTCGACGACAAGATCGAGGAGAAACGGCCGACCGTGCAGGTCGGCGACCCCTTCACCGAAAAATGCCTGCTGGAAGCCTGCCTGGAGCTGATGGCGTCCGGCGCGGTCATCGCCATCCAGGACATGGGTGCCGCCGGCCTGACTTGCTCGGCCGTCGAGATGGGCGCCAAGGGCGATCTCGGCATCGAGCTCGATCTCGACAGGGTGCCGGTGCGCGAGGAGCGCATGAGCGCCTATGAGATGATGCTGTCGGAAAGCCAGGAGCGCATGCTGATGGTGCTGCGCCCCGAGAAAGAGAAAGAGGCCGAGGCGATCTTTCACAAATGGGGTCTCGACTTCGCCATCGTCGGCAAGACCACGGACGATCTGCGCTTTCGCGTCATCCACCAGGGCGACGAGGTCGCCAATCTGCCGATCAAGGATCTCGGCGACCAGGCGCCGGAATATGACCGCCCCTGGGTCGAACCCAAGAAGCCGGCGCCGCTCGCCGCAAACGATGCGCCCAAGGCGGATGTCGCCGACGCCTTGCTCAAGCTGCTGGGCGGGCCGGACCTCTCCTCGCGCCGCTGGGTGTGGGAGCAATACGACACGCTGATCCAGGGCAATTCGCTGCAGCTTCCCGGCGGCGATGCCGGCGTGGTGCGCGTCGAGGGCCACGCAACCAAGGCGCTGGCCTTCTCATCGGACGTGACGCCGCGCTATTGCGAGGCCGATCCCTATGAGGGCGGCAAGCAGGCGGTGGCCGAATGCTGGCGCAATCTGACCGCCACCGGCGCCTTGCCGCTCGCGGCCACCGACAACCTCAATTTCGGCAATCCGGAACGGCCAGAGATCATGGGCCAGCTGGTCGGCGCGGTGAAAGGCATTGGCGATGCCTGCCGCGCGCTCGGCTTCCCGATCGTTTCCGGCAATGTCTCGCTCTACAACGAAACCAATGGCCGCGGCATCCTGCCGACGCCGACCATCGGCGGCGTCGGGCTGATCGCCGACTGGTCGAAGATGGCGCGCATCGGCTTTGCCGGCGAAGGCCAGATGATCGTGCTGGTCGGCGCGCCGGCGACCTGGGGCAGCCATCTCGGCCAGTCCGTCTATATGCGCGACATCCACGGCCGCAGCGACGGCCCGCCGCCGCCTGTCGACCTCGAGCATGAAAAGCGCGTCGGCGACCATGTCCGCGCGCTGATCGCCTCCGGCGTCGTCACCGCCGCGCACGACCTTTCCGATGGCGGCCTTGCCGTGGCGCTGGCCGAAATGGCGATGGCGTCGGGCATCGGCGCCACCATCCCGGGCCTCGTCGGCACCGACCCGATCCCGGTGTTCTTCGGCGAGGACCAGGGCCGCTATCTTCTGACGCTGTCGATCGATCCGCAAAGCAAGGAATGGGACGCCATTCGCGAGGAACAGGGCAAGCTCGGCATCTTCGCGCCCTGGATCGGCTCGACCGGCGGCCGCGAGCTGAAACTCGGCGAAGCCCGGGCGATCCCGGTCAGCGAATTGACCGCCGCCCACGAATCCTGGTTTCCTCGCTTCATGGCAAACGAGGTCGTGGACCCATAATATTATGCTCGGGATGGCGTTCTGGTCGCCTTTGGAGTGGTGCATCCGCCGTCCCGGCCATATCTATGAGCTCAGTACCTGATAGGGAAAACCCGCATGGCAATGGACGCGCACGACATCGAACGGCTGATCAAGGAAGGCATTCCGGACGCCAAGGTGACGATCCGCGACCTGGCCGGCGACGGCGATCACTACGCCGCTGAAGTGGTGGCCGAGAGTTTTCGCGGCAAAAGCCGCGTCCAGCAGCACCAGATGGTCTATGACGCGCTGAAGGGCAATATGGGCGGCGTGCTGCACGCGCTCGCCCTGCAAACCAGCGTTCCGGACTGAGTCCCCTCAGATCTTCACCAGCATCGCCGTCACGTACATGAAGCCGATGCCGGCTGCGAGCCCGGCCATTGCACCCGGCGCAAGCAGTGCGCGTGTGCCGTCGGGGCGCTGGCGAAGCTGCATCGACACGAGCTCGACGATCACCTGCAGGATCGCTCCGGCGCCGACCGCCAGCGCCAACGCCGACCATTGCGGCGCATAGGCGAGGCTGCCGATCCACAGGCCAATGACGGCGGGTCCGCCGGCCAGCAACGTCAGCGCGGCAAAGGTCCTGAGCGGCGGACGCTGCTTCAGGATCGGCGCGGCGATGCCGATACCCTCGGTGATGTTGTGCAGGGTGAAGCCCAGCACCAGGAAGGTGCCAAGCCCCGCCGCGCCCGACGCGAAGGCGGCGCCGATCGCCAGCCCTTCACCGAGATTGTGCAGGCCGATGCCGAGCGCGATGAAGGTGGCGAGCGCCAGACCGGTCGGCGCCCCGCTTCGCCGGCCCGCCGCCATCAGCAGCAGGAAGCTGGCGGCGGCGGCAAGCACGATCATGGTCGGTCCCTGGAACAGAGCAGCGGCTTCACCGGCCAGCTCAAAGGCGTCCTCCAGCGCATCGACAAACAGGAACGCGAGCAGGCCGACGGTCAGCGACAGGAGGAAGTCCATGCCGCTGCGTCCGACGCCGCGCAGCGCGGGGTAGAACATCAAGCCGATCGCCACGGGCAGGATGCCGACAAAAGCGCCGAGCACCGCCTGCGCGACAAGGCTGAGCGAATCGCGCGTTGGGGTCGGGACGGCCACAGCGATCTCGTGGGTGAATGTGGCGCCGGTGCTGGTCACGACGTTGACCGCATGCGCCTCCCCCAGCACCCAGGGATATGGCAGGGCGATCCATGCCGTCGAGCCGCGCGCGATCGGGCCCGGCGGATCCTGCGTGAACTGCCAATAGGCATCGTCGACCTGGACCTGAGCGATCCTCATCGGTTCCGACCCGCCGGCGCGGACGAGGATGCGAATGCCGTCGTTTCCAAGGATTGTCCGCTCGAAGGTGATGTTCTCGACTGGCGGCGCGCCGTTGCGGAAGCTCGACAGCGGATCCGAAGAGACCAGCCATGCGATGGCCAGCCCGAGCACGGCGAACGGCAGCGCGATCCAGAGCAGATGGGCCCAGGCTGGTCGCGCGGCACGCGTATCGGCGGAAGGCTGGCTCGTATCGGTCACGACAGAGCCTCCACGACGTCGAACATGCCTGACCAGCCGAGCTCGGTGAATTCCGACTGGTGGGGGTGGAACATATAGAGGCCCGGCTCGTGCTCGCGGAAGTGGAACTCGAGGATGCCGCGCTCGGCCTGGCACTGGGTGATCAGGTCGACGGTCTTCAGCGTCGGGGTAAGCGTCGTGCCCTGATTGTAGTAGTCGAAGAAATTGGCGTGCAGGTGGAAGGAGTTGATCGGGTCGAACTCGACGACGTTGATGAGATAGATGCGGACAGGCCTGTCCTTCAGCACCCTGATCGGCTTCTTCGCGTAGGCGTGGGCGACCGTGTTGACGGCGTAGACCTCGTTCTCGTTGTCGAAATTGGTGTCGAAGGCGTTCATGACCATCACGAACTCCTGCCAGCCGGCATTCTCAGGCGTGCCGAGCAGGCGCGAGCGGGCGACCGCGTCGTGTTCCGGATGCCGGGCCGGGTCGGGATCGATGACGAAAGCGCCGTACATGCCTTTCTGGATATGCCGCTTCAGCGGCAGGGCGTGGCAATGATAGAGGTGACAGCCGAACGGCCTGGCATCGAACTCGTAGACGAACTCCTCACCCGGCCCGATCAGGCCGGCGCCCGGGACACCGTCCATGCGCGCGGCGTGGATGCCGTGGAAATGCATCGAATGCGGATGCGAGCCCTGGTTGCGGAAGACGATCCGCAGCCGCTCGCCTTCGGTCGCGCGCAGCGAAGGCCCCGGCACCCGGCCATTATAGGTCCAGGCTGGAAACATGATGCCCGGCGCGATCTCGATCTCCTTGTCTTCCGCCGTGACTTCGAACGTGCGAAGCGTGCGCCCGTCCGGCAGCGTCGATACCGTCCCGGTCTCCCAATCGCTGACCAGCTTCACCGGGTCGAAGCCGTTTCGGGCGTCGTCGACCTCGCCGACCGTGATCATCGCTCCATGAGCGGACAGATGCGCCGGCTGGCCTTCGGCAGCAGCTGCCGCCGGCATCTCGTGACCGGCATGGCTTGTCTGCCCGCGCGCCGCGCTCGCCACCACCGCCGTGCCGCCTGCAGCCGCGAGGCCACCGGCCAGAAGCAACCTTCGATCGAACTTGCGCTCCAGCAGGGATCTCGTCTCGGTCATGCCAGCATCCTCCAGATCGCGGTAAGCATAGCGGATGCTTCAAGATTTAGCTATAGCTATATTGTTATGGCCGCGGCTTTGGCGGCGGAGACAAGCTCAAGGCCTCTTGGGGGTTACTGCGCCGTCTTCCTGGCCGACACCGCGATGATCGGGCCAGCAGGGTATTTTCCGCCGACGATCATCCTGTCGCCGTCCGACAGCGCCGAGACCACGCCATCGAGGAACAGCGCGTTGCGACAGGAAAGCGCGTCGCGGAACAGCCGCGCGAAGCTGCCGAGGCTGACTTCCGAGCGCGAGATCGCCAGCACGACGGTACCGCCATCACGCACGCCAACCCCGTTGCGGACATAGCGCGAGGTGCCGTTCTGGTCGAAGCGAGGATGCAGCGCGCCGTCGACCACCAGCATCGGGCCCGACTGCGTGGCGAAGACGGAATCGGGTTTGGCGCCGGCATAGGCGCTGCTTTCCAACACCGCGGCCTTGCCGTCCCTGCCGATCAGGAACACGCCGTTCGGCTTCAGGAAGAAATTGCCCTCGGCGTCGGCAAGGTTGAGCGGCGCTCTTTCGCTGCCATCCTCGACAAGCAGGCCGACCGGCGTCAGGTCCTCGTGGTACATGCCGCCATTCATGGCAAGCAGGACCGGCCGCCCCTGCCCTTTCATCGCCTTGTCGAACACCTCAAGCGAGCCGTAGGGTTTGCCGTCAGCGCCGGCATGGAAGAGGCCGACGTCATAGGAGTTGAGATCGATCTCGCAGACGACATAGGGGACCGCCTCGAAGCTCAAATCCCGGCACGGAGCGGGCAGTCCGCCGATGACGAGCGGCGGGCGTTCCCGCGGCCGCAGCCAAAGGGCCGCGGCCAGGGCGACGAGCAGGACGCCGATCAGGATCGTCGCGAGATGGCGCTTTTTCATTACGCTCCGGGAGGATTGGCAGCCTAGGGGACTTGGTGCAGCGTCAGGCCATCTTTTGCGCCATTTCGGCGCCAGCAAGGCAAATACCTTGTTTCGGTCAACCTATGGGTTTATTTGATGGTCATGTTTCGAGCCTGACTCCCACAGGCGTGAAAGGATTATCCATGAGCGGTATCAACGACTACATCGACAGCGAAGTGAAGAGCAACGACGTGGTGCTCTTCATGAAAGGCACGCCCGGCTTCCCGCAGTGCGGCTTCTCCGGCCAGGTGGTTCAGATCCTCGACTATATCGGGGCCGACTACAAAGGCGTGAACGTGCTGACGTCGGCCGAGCTGCGCCAGGGCATCAAGGAATATTCCAACTGGCCGACCATCCCGCAGCTCTACGTCAAGGGCGAGTTCGTCGGCGGTTGCGATATCGTGCGCGAGATGTTCCAGGCGGGCGAACTGCAGACGTTCCTCGTCGAAAAGGGCGTCAGCGTCAAAGGCGCTGCCTGACTGAACGCGCCTGCCGGCGCCTGAGCGCCGGCGCTGGCTTCCGGGGCCGCCCCCACCTCGGCACTTTGGTTCTCGATACCGGGAACGAGACGGATCGATGCGCCGGTCAACCGGCGCAGGTTCGTTTGGAAGATCGGATCTTGCGGTGGACAAGCAGGCAGTAGCGCAGCAATCGGCAACCAGTTTGCCCATTCCGCGCTGGGAATTCATCGCGCTCTGCGCGGCGCTGATGGCGCTCAATTCTTTGGCGATCGACATCATGCTGCCGGCGCTGCAGCAGATCGGCGCCTCGCTCGGTGTCGAAAATGAAAACCACCGGCAATATGTCATCACCGCCTACATTCTGGGTTTTGGCGGTGGCCAGCTCCTGTTCGGCCCGGTCTCCGACCGCTTCGGACGGCGCGCGCCGCTGGTTGTCGGGCTGGTGATCTATGTCCTGGCGGCGGGTGCCGCAGCCATCGCCCCGTCCTTCGCTACGCTGCTCGCCTGCCGGGTGGTGCAAGGCATCGGTGCGGCTGCCACGCGCGTCATCGCCGTCTCGATCGTGCGCGACACCTTCGAGGGCCGGCGCATGGCAGAGGTGATGTCGCTGATCTTCATGGTGTTCATGGCCATTCCCGTGGTGGCGCCCGGCATCGGCCAGTTCATCATGCTGTTCGCGACCTGGCACGTCATCTTCATCACCATGGCGGCGGGCGCGCTGATCGTATCGGCCTGGGCGCTGCTGCGTCTGCCCGAAACCCTGCATCCGGAATACCGCCGGCCGCTGACGGTGCACGCCATCGTCGGCGGGTTCCGCATCGTGCTCACCAACCGCATCGCGCTCTGCTATGCCTTTGCCAGCACCTTCATCTTCGGCGCCATGTTCGGCTTCATCAATTCGGCGCAGCAGATCTATCTCGACGTCTTCCACGTCGGCGAACTGTTCCCGCTGATCTTCGCCGGCGTCGCCGGCGTGCTCGCCTTCTCGAACTATCTCAACTCGCGTCTGGTCGGCCGCGTCGGCATGCGCCGGCTGTCGCAGGGCGCGCTGCTGCTCTTCCTGACCATCAGCCTGGCCTGGCTCGTCGTCTCGCTCGAAATGCAAATGCCGCTCTGGCTGTTCGTCGGCTTCTTCGCCCTCGCAATGCTTCCGTTTGGCGGGCTCGGCGCGAACTTCAACGCACTCGCCATGGAGCCGCTCGGGCAACTGGCCGGCACAGCCTCGTCGATACTCGGCTTCATGCAGACCTTCCTCGGCGGCATTCTCGGGACGCTGATCGGGCAGGCCTACAACGGCACGGTGACACCGCTCGCCGCCGGCTTCTGCAGCGTCTCGGTGGCTGCCTTGCTGATGATCCTGCTGGCAGAGCGCGGCAGGTTGTTCCAGCCGCACAATCCGCCGGTCTGATGCGTGTCACCGAAGCTTCCGAATTGCGCCCGCCCCTAGACTAGCTTGCACCTTCGACAGTTGCGGTGAAACGAGGGGCAAGCATCCGCCCCGCGACGGCTCCGCCCATGCTGTCTGAAAACGGCAGCGGCAGAGCCTCGTCGAGCGCCTTGAGGATGGACGTCACGAAAGCACGGTTCAGCGCTTGGTCGGTTCCCAGATCGGAATAGGTGGCGCGTGGCTTGCCGATGAGCGTGCCGTTCCGGCGAAGCGAGAACCGCAGTGTCAGGGACATGCCGGCAGTTCCAGCCGGTGGCTTCCAGCAGGCATAGATGGCGTCCGACATCTCCACCAGGGTGTCGATGGGATCGGAACTGTGACAAGGGCGGCGCTGCTGCGCCCCGGCTTCGCAGGGGGCCGCAACCACGGCGATGACCAGGGCTGCTGCGAGGATTGCCGACCAAGGTCTCATCAGCGGTTCTCCGGACTACGCGAAGCCTCCGGCACCCGCCGGCTTGGATCGGGCCGCGGCTCCTGCCCCTACTCCGCCCAAAGCTCGCGGCGCAGTTCCTGCCAGCTGTCCTTGTCGGGGGCGACCAGGATGCCGCCGTCGATATGCGAGGGCAGATAGGCGCTGCCGTCGATCCGCGCCGCGTAGCCACCCGCTTCCTGGTGGATCAGCACGCCGGCCAGGTGATCCCACGGCATCAGCTTGTTGTAGACGACGAAATGGGCGTGGCCGCTGGCGAGCAGCCGGTATTCGTGCGCCGCGCAACGATAGCCGAATTGCGACAGCGCCTTGGTCTGGTTGCGGGCGAGCCGAGAGCGCTCGGGTTCCGGCAGGTATTGCCAGGAGACGGCGCCCGTCATTTGCGAGATCGGCACGGCCGCCGCGACGCGCACCTTCTCCAGCGCGCCATGAGCGTGGCGGATGTGGCTGCCTGCGCCTTTGGCGCCGATCAGCCAGTCCTTGCCGACGGGGTCATGGATGATGCCGGCGACGGTCTCGCCCTTGACGACAACGCCCAGCATGACGCCGAACAGCGGCACGCCGGAGGCGAAGTTGAAGGTGCCGTCGACCGGATCGATGACAAAGGCGAGCTCGGCATCGCCGAGACCGCCGAGCAGCGCCGGATTGTCGGAGCAGGCTTCCTCGCCGACGATCATGGCCGAGGGATAGCGCTCGCGCAGCCTTGCCGTGATCACCCGCTCGGCATTGACGTCGGCCTCGGTCACCAGATCGGCGGCCGATGTCTTCTGGCGGACGTCGCCTTCGCCCAGCCGGCGAAAGCGCGGCATGATCTCGGCAATGGCCGCGTCGGAGAGGAGACCGGCAAGCCAGTCGATGGCGCTATCGTCAAATGTCATGGGGATCGTCTTACCTGTCGTTGAGGGCGGCGAAGTCGAACAGCTTCCTGTCGAGCAGATGCGAGGGCCGCACATTCGTCATGGCGCGGATCATCGTGTCCTTGCGGCCGGGCATGCGCTTTTCGATGTCGTCCAGCATCGCCTTCATGGCATTGCGCTGCAGGCCTTCCTGGCTGCCGCAGAGATCGCAGGGGATGATCGGGAACTTCATCGCGTCGGCGAATTTCTCGAGATCGGCCTCAGCGTTATAGGCGAGCGGCCGCAGCACCATGACGTCGCCCTCATCGTTGAGGAGTTTCGGCGGCATGGCGGCAAGGCGACCGCCATGGAACAGGTTCATGAAGAAGGTTTCGAGGATGTCCTCGCGGTGGTGACCCAGCACGAGAGCGGCGCAGCCCTCCTCGCGCGCGATGCGGTAGAGATGGCCGCGCCGGAGCCGCGAGCAAAGCGAACAATAGGTGCTGCCTTCGGGCAGCTTGTCGGTGACCACCGAATAGGTGTCCTGATATTCGATGCGATGCGCAATGCCGTTGGCGTTGAGGTAGTCCGGCAGGATGTGTTTCGGGAAGTTCGGCTGGCCCTGGTCGAGATTGCAGGCGAGCAACTCGATCGGCAGCAGGCCGCGCCATTTGAGGTCGAGCAGCAGAGCGAGCAGACCGTAGGAATCCTTGCCGCCGGACAGCGCCACCAGCCAGCGCTCGCCGGGCTTCACCATGGCGAAATCCTCGATCGCCTGGCGCGTCAATCTCAGGAGTCGCTTGCGCAGCTTGTTGAACTCGACGGAGGACGGCACCTCGGCGAACAGGGGATGGAAGCCGCCCTCAGCGTCGTCGCCGACCGGCTCGAGGAATTTGACGTCTGGCAGCATATTCATGGCGCATCGGCCCCAGGGACAAGTGTCGGCGCCCGGATTAGCGCATCGGCCCGGAAATCGAAATCGATTTCTGCGGCGCCGGCATGGCGGCTCGGCAAACAAAAAGGCCGCCCATTGGGCGGCCTTTCGATGGATCGCTGAAGCAACCGATCAGCGCGAATAGAATTCGACGACCAGGTTCGGTTCCATCTGCACGGCGAACGGAACATCCGACAGGCCGGGGATGCGCGCGAAGGTGGCGGTCATCTTGTTGTGGTCGGCTTCGATATAGTCAGGCACATCGCGCTCGGCGAGAGCGACCGATTCCAGCACGATGACGAGCTGCTTCGACTTCTCGCGCACCTCGACGACGTCGCCCGGCTTGCAGCGATACGAGCCGATGTTGACGCGCTTGCCGTTGACGTTGACATGGCCATGGTTGACGAACTGGCGGGCGGCGAAAATGGTCGGCACGAACTTGGCGCGGTAGACGACCGCGTCGAGACGCGACTCGAGCAGGCCGATCAGGTTCTCCGAGGTGTCGCCCTTGCGGCGGTCGGCCTCTTCATAGACCTTGCGGAACTGCTTTTCCGAAACGTCGCCATAGTGGCCCTTCAGCTTCTGCTTGGCGCGTAGCTGCAGGCCGAAGTCGGAAAGCTTGCCCTTGCGGCGCTGGCCGTGCTGGCCGGGGCCGTATTCACGCTTGTTGACCGGGGACTTCGGGCGGCCCCAGATGTTCTCGCCGAGACGGCGGTCGATCTTGTATTTCGCGGATTCGCGCTTGCTCATCGCATTCCCTTTCAAAACAATACACCCGGAACCTCATGCTCCGAGTGAAGGAAACGCGCCCTCCTCTGGCCTCCGTTTTCGAGACCTGACAGGGTTTTCCACGCAACGCGACGGAAAACCCACGGGACACGTCAGTTAACAAGGCCTAGGAAGAAACAATCGAACTTCCATCGCCTCGCGCATAAAGAAAACCACCGGGCATTGCGGCCCGGTGTTGGCGCGCTGATTAAACGGAGATTTAGGCGGTGTCAAGCTTGTGAGTGGCGCTGCGGGCCAATCACCGAGAGCCCGCGGCCCCGCAGGCGGGTTCTTGCTTTTCTTCCCAAGCGCAGCGAGATCAGCTCTTCGATTTCTTCTCGGGCAAGCCCTTGCGCCTGGTCTCCGCGAATTCCTCGAGCTGCTTTTCGCTCATCGATTCGTACATTCCCTTCGAGGCGCCCTTGAGCTCGCTCTTCTTGGTGTCACCGCGCTTTGCCGACAGCGCAGCGCCGGCGGCCTTTTGCTGAGCTTTCGATGTGGCAGGCATGGTCGTTTCTCCCAATTGACTATCGGAGGGAACGCAGCCGCCCAGCCGATGTTCCTGCCGTCACGGGATCGTCAGACCAAAACCCTGCATCAGCCGGCTGACCGCGAAATCCGCCTTGCCGGAGGTGAAGACGGCAATGTCGGGCTCGCCTTGCGAGGATCCGTTGACCGGCGGGAGCAACGACATGGCGCGGCGGGCTATCGCTTCGGCCGGATCGATCCAGTCCACCGGCCAGGGCGCGGTCTTGCGCATGCGGTTGACCAGGAATGGATAGTGGGTGCAGGCAAGCACGACGATGTCGGTATGCTGCCCATCGCGTTCGATGAAGCAGGGCGCGATCTCGGCGCGCACGGCGTCCTCGTCGACAAAGCCCTCGCGCATGTAGACCTCGGCCAGTCCGGCCAGATTGTCGCTGCCGACCAGGCGGACATGGCATTTCTGCGCCCATTTGCTGATCAGGTCGCGCGTGTACTGCCGCTTCACCGTGCCCGGCGTCGCCAGCACCGAGACCAGGCCGGAGCGGGTGCGTTCCGCCGCCGGCTTGACCGCCGGCACCGTGCCGACGAAGGGATGGCCGGGAAATCTTTCGCGAAGCGCATCGATCACCAGCGTCGAGGCGGTGTTGCAGGCGATGACGGAGATCGCCGGCGAAAACCGGTCGAGCAGCCTGGCGAAGAGATCGAGTATGTGCGTGCGCAGCGCCGGCTCCTCCCAGGCGCCGAAGGGAAAGGCCGCGTCGTCGGCGACATAGACGAAGCGCCGGTCGGGCATCAGCACGCGCGCCTCGCGCA
The DNA here is from genome assembly GCF_003998955.1 of Mesorhizobium sp. M4B.F.Ca.ET.017.02.2.1. Classification (NCBI taxonomy): domain Bacteria; kingdom Pseudomonadati; phylum Pseudomonadota; class Alphaproteobacteria; order Hyphomicrobiales; family Phyllobacteriaceae; genus Mesorhizobium; species Mesorhizobium sp. M4B.F.Ca.ET.017.02.2.1. Next base: position 24,281 of record NZ_RZOF01000009.1, read on the forward strand.
GCACGGTCAGGCCGCCGACGCCGGAATCGAACATCAGGATCGGCCGGTCAGTCATTGTCTGTGCCCTTGCCGCCCAGCGGCGCGTCATTATCGTCGCCATTGGCGTTGGGCGCCTGGCCCGCTTCCGCCTTGCGGGCGCGCGCGGCAGCGGCGGGCAGCCGTCTCGGATCGTCGCCGGGGGAGCCATCGCCGCGCGGCATCGCCGGCGAAAATCTGTCCAGCGACGAGATGATGCCCCTTAGCACCTTCAGTTCCGGCTCGGCGAAACCGGCGCGCGTCAGCACGGCACGCAGATTGTCGACCATCTTCGGCTTCTTCCCTTCCGGGCGGAAATAGCCGCGCGCCTCCAGCGCGCCTTCGAGATAGGTGAACAGGCTGTGCAACTGCTCCTTGGTCGCCGGCACGAGTTCCGGTCCGGAGAAGTTGGTCTGGGTTTCGTCCTCCAGTCCCGACTTCATCCATTCATAGGACATCAGAAGCACGGCCTGGGCGATGTTGAGCGACGAGAAGCCAGGATCGACCGGGAAGGTAACGATCTCGTCGGCGAGCCCGACTTCCTCATTGTAGAGGCCGAAGCGCTCGCGGCCGAACAGGATGCCGGTTCGCAGCCCGGCACGCTGCCGCGTCCTCAGCGCCCTGCCCGCCTCGACCGGTCCGCGCACGGCCTTGAAGCCGTCGCGCTCGCGCGCCGTGGTGGCGAAGACGAAATTGAGATCGGCGACCGCCGTGGCGAGATCGTCGAAAACCCGCACCGCATCGATGACATGGTCGGCGCGGCTTGCCGCGGCGCGCGCCTTCTCGCTCGGCCAGCCATCGCGCGGATTGACCAGCCTGAGCTCGGCAAGGCCGAAATTGGCCATGGCGCGCGCGACCATGCCGATGTTCTCGCCAAGCTGCGGCTCGACCAGTATGATCGCCGGGCCGGCTGCGATGGGGGTGTCTCGGGATTGTTCGTCGGCTGGCATGGACGTCAATGAACTGCTGTTTGCGGCATTTCGGCGACCCCTGCCATATTCGGCGGCGAAAATGAAGCTTTCGCAAAGAATGGCATCAAGCGGCACCGCCGATCGCCGTTTGCGCGCTCAAAAAGCCTTTGATATACGCTCGGCATCCCCGGCCGAACGCCATGCGGGCAAGGCCGTTCCGATCCCCAGCAACGAGGCATTCTTTCCATGGCGAAGATCAAGGTGGCGAACCCGGTCGTCGAGCTCGACGGCGACGAGATGACCCGCATCATCTGGCAGTTCATCAAGGACAAGCTGATCCACCCCTATCTCGACATCAAGCTCGACTACTACGATCTCGGCATCGAGCACCGCGACGCCACCAACGACCAGGTGACGATCGACTCGGCCAACGCCATCAAGAAATACGGCGTCGGCGTGAAATGCGCGACGATCACCCCCGACGAGCAGCGCGTCGAGGAATTCAAGCTGAAGAAGATGTGGAAGTCGCCGAACGGCACGATCCGCAATATCCTGGGCGGCACCATCTTCCGCGAGCCGATCATCATGAAGAACGTGCCGCGCCTGGTGCCCGGCTGGACCAAGCCGATCATCGTCGGCCGCCACGCCTTCGGCGACCAGTACCGCGCCACCGACTTCCGCTATCCCGGCAAGGGCAAGCTGACGATCAAGTTCGTCGGCGAGGACGGCACCGTGATCGAGCACGACGTGTTCGACGCGCCGGCCGCCGGCGTCGCCATGGCCATGTACAATCTCGACGAATCGATCCGCGAGTTTGCCCGCGCCTCGCTGAACTACGGCCTGCTGCGCAACTATCCGGTCTACCTCTCGACCAAGAACACCATCCTCAAGGCCTATGACGGCCGCTTCAAGGACATCTTCCAGGAAGTCTACGAGAAGGAATTCGAGGCCGAGTTCAAGGCGAAGAAACTCTGGTACGAGCACCGGCTGATCGACGACATGGTGGCCTCCAGCCTGAAATGGTCGGGCGGCTATGTCTGGGCCTGCAAGAACTATGACGGCGACGTGCAGTCCGACACGGTGGCGCAAGGCTTCGGCTCGCTCGGCCTGATGACCTCGGTGCTGATGACGCCAGACGGCAAGACCGTGGAAGCGGAAGCCGCGCACGGCACCGTCACCCGCCACTATCGCCAGCACCAGAAGGGCGAGGAAACCTCGACCAACTCGATCGCCTCGATCTTCGCCTGGACGCGCGGTCTCGCCCACCGCGCCAAGCTCGACGACAATGCCGAGTTGAAGCGCTTCGCCGAGACCTTGGAAAAGGTCTGCATCCAGACGGTGGAGTCCGGCTTCATGACCAAGGACCTGTCGCTGCTGATCGGTCCCGACCAGCCCTGGCTGTCGACCACCGGTTTCCTCGACAAGATCGACGAGAACCTGCAGAAGGCCATGGGGTAAGAACCCAAATTTCGACATGCCGAAGGCTCCGAAAGGAGCCTTCGCTTTTTGGGCAGCAACGCGAGCGGAAGCAAGGGGCTGACGATGAGCAAGCCAATCCTCTACGGTGCCGACTATAGCGTCTATGTCCGCATCGCACGGCTGGCGCTGGAAGAGAAAGGCATCGGCTACGACCTCGTGCCGGTCGACGTCTTTGCCCCGGAAGGCGTTCCGGCCTGGTATCTCGAACATCATCCGTTCGGCCGCATTCCGGCTTTCGAGCATGACGGCTTTCGCCTGTTCGAGGCGAGCGCGATCGCCCGCTATGCCGACGAGGCCTTCGACGGCCCGGCGCTGCAGCCGAAAGAGGCGCGCAGCCGGGCAAGGATGAACCAGATCATCGGCCTGCTCGACGCCTATGGCTACCGCGCCATGGTCTGGGATGTCGCCGTCGAGCGGCTGGAGCAAAACCCGCCCGACGAGGCCCTGATCAGCAAGGGCCTGTCGCAAGCGGAGGCTGTGCTGCGGACACTGTCGGCGCTGAAGGCCGACGGGCCGTGGCTGCTGGGGTCGCAACTGACCCTTGCCGACCTGCATGCAGCCCCAATCATCGGCTATTTCGTCAAGGTCGCAGAAGGGCGTGAATTGCTTGCCCGATTTGCCGACATCAGCGACTGGTATGCGCGCTTCGCCGATCGCGCGAGCTTCGCCAGGACCGAACAGGCGGGCTGATGCGCGCCGTCCATGTCAGCTATGTGACGCCGAACCTGTCGCAGGCCGGCAAGCTGCTGCTGAAGAGCGCGCGCCGCTTCGGCCTCGACAGTCATCTCTATACGCCGGATCACCCGGTGCTGGTCGACCTGGCGCGAAAATACCCATCGATCATGGCCGCGCCGCGCGGCGCCGGCTACTGGCTGTGGAAGCCCTTCATCACGCTGGACATGATGAACCGCGTGCCCGACGGCACGCCGGTCCTCTACAGCGACGCCGCGCTGACTTTCATCGCCGACCCCGCGCCTCTGATCGCGCTTTCCAGCCAGCACCCGGTATGCCTGTTCAAGATGGGTGGGCGGATGCTGCAGGGCGCCTGGACCAGGCGCGACTGCTTTGTCGAAATGGATGCTGACCGGGAGGAGTTCTGGTCGCTGCCGCAGCTATGGGCCGGCATGCAGCTCTACCGCGCCGGACCGGAAGCGAGGGCTTTCCTCAAGCTGCTGGCGACGGCCATGGCGAGCGAGGTTCGGCTGACCGACATGCCGAATATCCACGGCCTTCCCAATCTGCCCGGCTTTGTCGAGCATCGGCATGATCAATCGGTGCTGACGATCCTTGCCAGGCAGCAGCGCGCCGCCATTTTTCGCAGCCCGTCGCAGGAGTGGCACGATCCATCGGCGTCAGCGAGCGAGACGCCGTTCGGCCAAACGGTGTTTGTGCACCGCAGGCGAAACCTCCCCTATTTCAGGTGGCTTTACAGGCGCCTGCGTCAGAAATACACGGGCGGCCAAGGCTTCCTTTGATCATGCCGGTCTCTCGCGAGGGCCCGGCGGCTCTCAAGCTTCTGCACCATGAGCCGAGGGCCGTTCAGTCAGGCAGATAGATTTCCGCTTTCATGAAGGTCTTCGCGCGGCCCGTGATCCGCACGCGGTCTCCGGCCAGCTCGCACAGCAGGTGGCCGCCGCGCTGCGAGCACTGGAAGGCCGACAGCTCCGTCTTGCCGAGCTTTTCGGACCAATAGGGTATCAGCGTCGCGTGGATGGAGCCGGTCACCGGATCCTCGGGAATGCCCGCGCCGGGTGCGAAGTAGCGAGACACGAAATCATGGGTCTCGCCGCGCGCGGTGACGACCACGCCGAGAGGGTGGAAGGTCGCAATCCCGGACAGGTCCGGGACAAAGGAGCGCACGGCGGTCTCGTCGGCCAGTTCGACGAACAGGTTCTCGAAGTTGCGGAAGCTCGCAACCGGGCGCGCCGAAACGACGTCCTGAAGCGCGGATGCCAGCTTGGCGTCCACGGGCTGCGGCGGAAAGCACGGCAGATCGAGCTGGTAGGCGCCGTCGCGCCTGGAAACCCCGAGCTCGCCCACCCGCGTGGCGAAGGCCATGTCGCCGGCGACATCGTGTTCCTGGGCCAGCACATGGGCGGTGGCCAGTGTGGCGTGTCCGCAAAAGTCGGCTTCATGGACCGGGGTGAACCAGCGCAGATCCCAGCCCTTGCCGTTCGGCCTCGCGAACGCGGTCTCGGCAAGATTGTTTTCGTTGGCGATGGCCTGCATGACATGTTCCGGCAGCCAGTCCTCGAGGATGAGGACGGCGGCCGGATTGCCGTGGAAGGCCCGGTCGGCGAAGGCGTCGACCTGGTACATGGTCAGTGTCGTCACTTCGCGCTCCCGGGATGGCTAGCTTGGCTGCACGGCGACCTCAAGCGAGGTCACGCCGCTTCCAGCGCCGCCTTCACCGCCGCGATCGCGTCCTCGGCCTTCGAGGCGTCGGGACCGCCGGCCTGGGCCATGTCGGGACGGCCGCCACCACCCTGCCCGCCAAGCGCGGCGGACGCCACGCGCACCAGGTCGACGGCGCTGAAGCGGGTGGTCAGGTCGTCGGTGACGCCGACGACGACACTTGCCTTGTTGTCCTCGCCGGCGCCGACGAAGACGACGACGCCGGAGCCGAGCGTCTTCTTGCCGGCATCGGCAAGCGGCTTCAGATCCTTCGGCGACACGCCGGAAACTGCCTTGCCGAGGAAGCCGACGCCGGCGATGGTCTCGTTCTCGGCCGGCACGCCGGCCGGCGAACGGTCGCCCAGCGCCAGCTTCTTGCGCGCTTCGCTAAGCTCCTTTTCGAGCTTCTTGCGCTCGTCGAGCAGCGTCTCGACCCGCGCCGCCACATCGGCAGGCGAGATCTTCAGCGTCGAAGCGATCGCCTTCAGCCGCTTGTCCTGCTCGTCGAGATGCTTGCGCGCCGCCTCGCCGGTCAGCGCCTCGATGCGGCGCACGCCGGCGGCGACCGCGCTGTCCGACACGATGCGCACCAGGCCGATATCGCCGGTCGCCCGGACATGGGTGCCGCCGCAGAGCTCGACCGAATAGGGGCGGTTCGCCTTGGCGCCATGCAGGCCGGTGCCCATCGACACGACGCGCACCTCGTCCCCGTATTTCTCGCCGAACAGCGCCATGGCGCCCTCGGCAATGGCGTCGTCGACCGACATCAGGCGTGTCGACACCGGGCTGTTCTGCACGACGATCTCGTTCGCCATGCGCTCGACCTCCTCGAGCTCATCGGCCGAGATCGGCTTGTTGTGCGAGATGTCGAAGCGCAGGCGCTCGGGCGCGACCAGCGAGCCCTTCTGCGCGACATGGGTGCCCAGCACCTCGCGCAGCGCCTCGTGGATGAGGTGCGTCGCCGAATGGTTGGCGCGCAGCCTGGAGCGGCGCGCATGATCGACCTTGAGCTCGACCGCGGCGCCGGTCTTGACCGTGCCGCTCGCCACCCGGCCGAGATGCACGAACAGCCCGTCGGCCTTCTTCTGCGTGTCGGTGATCTCGATCGAGAAGCCCTCGCCCGAGATCACGCCGGTGTCGCCCATCTGGCCGCCGGACTCGCCGTAGAAAGGCGTCTGGTTGACGACCACGGCAACCGTGTCGCCCTGCGCGGCGCTGTCGACGGTCTTGCCGTCCTTGACCAGCGCCAGGACCAGGCCCTCCGCCTGTTCGGTCTCGTAGCCGAGGAAATCGGTGGCGCCGGTGTTCTCGCGCACCGAGAACCACACCGTCTCGGTGGCCGCGTCGCCGGAACCAGCCCAGCTCTTGCGCGCCTCGGCCCGCTGCCGCTCCATCGCATCGGTGAACCCGGCCAGATCGACCGAGATGCTGCGCTGGCGCAGCGCATCCTGCGTCAGGTCGAGCGGGAAGCCGTATGTATCGTAGAGCTTGAAGGCCGTCTCGCCATCCAGCATGTCGCCGGCGCCGAGCTTCTCGGTTGCCTCCGAGAGCAGCCCGAGGCCGCGTGCCAGCGTCTTGCGGAAGCGGGTCTCTTCCAGCTTCAGCGTTTCGGTGATCAGCGCCTCGCCGCGCCCCAGCTCCGGATAGGCCTGGGCCATCTCGCGCACCAGCGCCGGCACCAATTTCCACATCAGCGGCTCGCTGGCGCCGAGCAGCTGCGCATGGCGCATGGCGCGGCGCATGATACGGCGCAGCACATAGCCGCGGCCCTCATTCGACGGCAGCACGCCGTCGGCCACCAGGAAGCAGGAGGACCGCAGATGGTCGGCGATGACGCGGAACGATGCGACGGTGTCCGCATCCGGACCGCGCCCGAGCGCCGATGACGCGGCATCGATCAGATGGCGGAACAGGTCGGTCTCGAAGACGCTCTCCACCCCTTGCAGGATGGACGCCATGCGCTCGAGGCCCATGCCGGTGTCGATCGACGGGCGCGGCAGGTCGATGCGCTCTTCCTTGGTCACCTGTTCATATTGCATGAACACCAGGTTCCAGAATTCCAGGAACCGGTCGCCGTCCTCTTCCGGGCTGCCGGGAGGGCCGCCCCAGATGTGTTCGCCGCGGTCGATGAAGATCTCCGAGCACGGCCCGCAGGGTCCGGTGTCGCCCATCGCCCAGAAATTGTCCGAGGTCGGGATGCGGATGATGCGGTCGTCGGAGAAGCCGGCGATCTTCTTCCAGTAGCCGGCCGCCTCGTCGTCGGTGTGATAGACGGTGACCAGCAGCTTGTCCTTCTTCAGCCCGAACTCCCTGGTGATCAGGTTCCAGGCAAGCTCGATGGCGCGCTCCTTGAAATAGTCGCCGAAGGAAAAATTGCCGAGCATCTCGAAGAAGGTCAGGTGACGCGCGGTGTAGCCGACATTGTCGAGGTCGTTGTGCTTGCCGCCGGCGCGCACGCTTTTCTGGGCGGTGGTGGCGCGCGAATAGGACCGCTTCTCCAGGCCGGTGAAGACGTTCTTGAACTGCACCATGCCGGCGTTGGTGAACATCAGCGTCGGATCGTTGCGCGGCACCAGCGGGCTCGACGCGACGACCTCGTGACCCTCCTTGCGGAAATAGTCGAGGAATGTCGACCGGATCTCGTTCACGCCACTCATGGATGCTTGCCTTTTCGAGAGAACCGCCGGGGGTGCCGACGGCAAAATGGACATGGCCTTTTAGCGATCACGCCGCAGCCTGTCCAGAAACACGGAACTGGAGGAAAGTCCGGTTGTTGCCGGCTCTGGCTGGGCATCGCCCGAAACGCAAACCGCCGGCACAAGGCCGGCGGTTCGGGACGCAGTACTAAAGAACTCAATTACATAAGCAGATAGTAATAAACCGAGATTGTGTCACCTACATGGCGCCGGCTTCGTCCTCGAAACCGTCGTCACCGCCGCCCTCGGACCCGCCATTCTCGAGGAATTTCTCAGCGATCAGCCCGGCATTCTGCCTGAGCGCCATTTCGATCTCGCGCGCTGTGTCGGGATTGTCGCGCAGGAACAGTTTTGCGTTCTCGCGGCCTTGGCCGAGACGCTGCGAATTGTAGGAGAACCAGGCGCCGGATTTCTCGACCACGCCGGCCTTGACGCCGAGGTCGACCAGCTCGCCGGTCTTCGACACGCCCTCGCCGTACATGATGTCGAACTCGACCACCTTGAAGGGCGGCGCCAGCTTGTTCTTGACGACCTTGACGCGGGTCTGGTTGCCGACGACCTCGTCGCGGTCCTTGACCGAGCCGATGCGGCGGATGTCGAGGCGGACCGAGGCGTAGAACTTCAGCGCGTTACCGCCGGTCGTCGTCTCGGGCGAGCCGAACATGACGCCGATCTTCATGCGGATCTGGTTGATGAAGATGACCATGGTGTTGGAGCGCGAGATCGAGGCGGTCAGCTTGCGCAGCGCCTGGCTCATCAGGCGGGCCTGTAGGCCGGGCAGCGCATCGCCCATCTCACCTTCGATTTCGGCGCGCGGCGTCAGCGCGGCGACCGAATCGACCACCAGAACATCGATGGCGCCGGAGCGCACCAGCGTGTCGCAGATCTCCAGCGCCTGCTCGCCGGTGTCGGGCTGCGAGATCAGCAGGTTTTCGAGGTCGACACCGAGCTTGCGGGCATAGACCGGATCGAGCGCGTGCTCGGCATCGACGAAGGCGCAGATGCCGCCCTTCTTCTGGGCTTCCGCCACGGTGTGCAGCGCCAGCGTCGTCTTGCCCGAGCTTTCCGGCCCGTAGATCTCGATGATGCGGCCGCGCGGCAGGCCGCCGACGCCGAGCGCGATGTCGAGGCCGAGCGACCCGGTCGGCACGGTTTCGATTTCGACCACCTGCTCATTGGCGCCGAGGCGCATGATCGAGCCCTTGCCGAAGGCGCGCTCGATTTGCGACAGCGCCGCGTCCAGAGCCTTTGATTTGTCCACTGCCTTATCCTCTACAAGCCGCAAAGTATTCTGAGCCATGATACATCACCCCTTGGTCGTCAATGAAGGCCGGACAATCCGTGATCCCTACCATTTTGTACCTTTTTTGTTCTCGTTTGGCAAGAGACATCAAGCTGCTGAAAAACAATCAATATCTTGATCTGTTCTATTTATGTCCTACAACACACAGCGGCGGCGTCTTCCAATCGGCCACGCAGGGTTCCATTGTCCGGCCGGCCCGAATCGCGGCGTTGATTGCGGGGCGGCGCGGAGAAACCTAGTGTGCGCGGCCGGACAATCAACAAAGGTATCGACGCCACGATGGTGAAGTCCCCCAACATCCTTGCCGTGGGCGGCGCCCATATCGACCGGCGGGGCCAGGTGTCAGGCCCTTACGTGCCGGCTGCCTCGAACCCCGGCACCATGCGCGAGGATGTCGGCGGCGGCGTCTTCAACGCGTTGCGCAGCGTGGTCAGGCGCGGCGTCTCGGCCTCGCTGCTGTCGATGCGTGGCGGCGACGCCGCGGCCGAGACTGTGTCGACGGCGATCGCGAGCGCCGGCATCGCCGACCTGTCGGCGGTGTTCCTCGACCGCACGACGCCGAGCTACACGGCGCTGATCGACCGCGACGGCGAGCTGATAGTCGGCTTTGCCGACATGGCGCTCTACGACCTCGCCTTCCCCAAGCAGATCCGCCGCGCCAAGGTGCGCGAGGCGATCGCTTCCGCCGATGCCCTCCTATGCGACGCGAACCTGCCGTCCGCGGCACTGGAACGGCTGGTGGCGCAAGCCGCCGGCAAGCCGGTCTTCGCCATCGCCATCTCGCCAGCCAAGGTGGTGCGGCTGGCGCCGGTGCTGGGCAGCCTTGCCGTGCTGTTCATGAACCGGCGCGAGGCCGGCGCCCTCGCCGGCCTGGGCGACGATGCGAATGGCCACGATCTGGTCGGCGGGCTGCGGCGCGCCGGGCTCACGAGCGGCGTGGTGACGGCGGGCGGCGAGCCGGTGCTGGGCTTCGACGGCGAGGGCCTGTTCTCCATCGCCCCGCCCGCTCCGCGTAGGATCGCCGACGTCACCGGCGCCGGCGATGCGCTGACCGGCGCGACGGTCGCCGCTCTGCTCAATGGCCTGCCGCTGCGCGCGGCACTGCGCGAAGGCATCGCCGCCTCCATCCTGGCCATCGAAAGCACCGAGGCGGTGCCCGCCTTCAGCGCCGCCAACTTCGCGCAAATGCTGGCCCTTGTGCCGGGGGCGCTGGAAGTGGCATGAGGGCGGCCGGAGCGCCGCGCGCCCCGGACTGGAGACCATCATGACGCCCGAAACCGCCCGCCCCTTCATCGACATCCATCCGCCGGTGGCGGAGGCGCTCGCCGCCGGACGGCCGGTGGTGGCGCTGGAAAGCACCATCATCACCCACGGCATGCCCTATCCGGACAACGGCGCCATGGCCGCCAATGTCGAGAAGATCATCCTGGACAATGGCGCGGTACCGGCAACGATCGCGGTGGTCGCCGGCCGCATCAAGATCGGCCTCTCCGACGGCGAGCGCGAATCGCTGGCGATGACCGGCGACGCCATGAAACTGTCGCGCGCCGATCTCGGCTTTGCCGTCGCGCAGGCGCGCACCGGGGGCACCACCGTCGCCGCGACGATGATCGCCGCGCATATGGCGGGGATAAAGGTGTTCGCCACCGGCGGCATCGGCGGCGTGCACAAGGGCGCTGAAAAGAGCTTCGACATCTCGGCCGACCTCGACGAGCTGGCGCGCACGCCAGTCATCGTGGTGTCGGCCGGCGCCAAGGCAATCCTCGACATCGAAAAGACGCTGGAAGTGCTGGAGACGCGCGGCGTGCCGGTCGTCGGCCATGGCTGCGAGACGATGCCTGCGTTCTGGTCCAGGCATTCGCCGTTCCGCGCCCCGCTCACCTTGCATGCGCCGGAGGACATTGCGCATTTCTACCGGACGCGGCAGGCGCTGGGCCTCGGCGGCGGCATACTGATCGCCAACCCGGTGCCGGAGAACGCGGAGATCCCGGCCAAGGAGATGGACGGCTACATCCAGGCGGCGCAGAAGGCGGCGGAGGCGCTCAGCGTCACCGGCAAGGCGGTGACGCCGTTCCTGCTGTCGAAAATCCTCGAACTGACCGGCGGCCGCAGCCTCAAGACCAACATCGCTCTGGTCGAGAACAATGCGCGGCTGGCGGCCAGGATCGCCAAGGCGCTGTAGCGTCTACTTGCCCGCCCGCAGCCCCGCCTCATAGGCGCGGCGCGCCCAGACCGCCATCTCGTCGGGGTCGTCGAAGGCGCTGTCGGGAACACTCCAATAGGGCATCGCAACCAGCTTGCCATGCCTGGAGCCGGTGTAGGTCCACTGCTGGCAGCCGGCTGCCTCGAAATCGGCCACGCTTTGCTCGTCGGCCTTCAGCTTCAGCTCGCCGCGCAGCACGATGGCGACGATGACGCCGTCGCAATAGATGCCCTTGCCGCCGAACAGTTTTCTGATGCTGATCGGGCCGAGGCTCTCGAACAACTCCTCTATGCGTTCATTGTCCATGCTGCGATCATGGCATCGCGGCCTGATCCTGTCATCGCCGCAACCAAAACCATGCTGACAAGTTGAGGACCAGCCACGGGAGTTTGCCATGCCGCTGCTGCTGAAAGGATCCTGCCGGTGCAATGCCGTCCGCTTCGAAGTGGAAAGCCACACGCCGGTGCCGTTCATGCTCTGCTACTGCTCGATCTGCCGCAAGCAGCAGGGCGGCGGCGGTTTTGCCATCAATCTCGGCGCCGACTACGAGACGCTGAACATCAGGGGCAAGCGCAGCCTCGGCGTCTACCGGGCCGAGATCGAGGATGACGAGCATCCGCATTGCGAGGTTTCGACCGGCGAGCGCAATTTCTGCCGCAAATGCGGTTCGGCGCTCTGGCTCTACGACCCGACCTGGCCGGACTTGGTGCATCCCTTCGCCTCGGCGATCGACAGCGAGCTGCCGATGCCGCCGGAAAAGGTGCATCTGATGCTGAAATACAAGGCGAGCTGGGTCGAGCCAGTGGTCGGCAGGAAAGACAAGGTGTTCGACGTCTATCCCGAAGAATCGATCGCCGACTGGCACAAGCGCACGGGCATGTGGGTGGACTAGGAAGAGGCATTGCCTATCCGACAGGAGGCAACAATGAACCTGACTACGCACAAGAAATTCAAAGGCGACCGGCTGATGCCATGGGGCAAGGGCACCGTCGTCACCGACCCCAAAGGCTATGTTTTTCTGTGCGGCAACACGGCCACGGTCGTCGACTACGATCCGTCGAAACACCAGGGAGGCGCCATTGGCGACCCTGCCGCGCAATGGCGCGCAATCCTTGCCAACATCAAGTCCGATCTGGAGGAACTGGGCAGTTCGCTCGATCATCTGGTCAAGGTGACGTTTTACGTCAAGGGGCCGTTTCCGACGGGCGGCGTCCTCAGCTCACCCAATTTCCGCATGGACGTGATGGACGAATTTTTCGCCGAACATTGCCCTAAGCACTGCAGCTACAACAACCCGCCGCCATCGGAGGTGATCGGCGTTGTCGCGCTGGCGCAACCTGACCTGGTCATCGAGCTTGTTGTCGTCGCCGCGCTGCCGGACTGAGCACGGCAGGCCGATCAGGCGGAAGCGCGCGCGTCGGCCAGCGCCTTCAGATCGGCCGGCTTCAATTCGACCGATTCGCCGCAGCCGCAGGCAGAGCTCTGGTTCGGGTTCTTGAAGGTGAAGCCGGTGCGCAGCGTCGTCTGCTCGAAATCCATTTCGGTGCCGAACAGGAAGAGCGCTGCTTCCGGCGCGACATAGACATGGGCGCCGTCGCGCTCGATATGATCGTCCTTGGTGTTCGGCTCGGTCACCAGGTCGACCGTGTATTCCATGCCGGCGCAGCCGCCCTTCTTGATGCCGAGGCGGATGCCGTGCGCATTCTCGCGCGTGGCGACGATCTCGCGCACCCGGTCGGCGGCCTTTTCGGTCATCGTGATGACGGCGAAGCGTCCCATGTCATTCTCCACGTTCGCGCGGGTTCAAGGCCCGTGGAATGAGTCTGCCCTTAAGATGGTGAACTTTCGCCTTCGCTGCAAGTCATCCAATCTTTTCAAGCCGATGCCAGAGCAATTCCAGGAAAAGTGCGTAGCGGTTTTCCGTCCGAAATTGCGTCAACACATCTAGTACCAGCCGACCGCGACCTGCGCCTCTTCCGACATGCGGTCGGGCGTCCATGGCGGATCGAAGACCATGCTTACCTCGACGCCGGAGACACCTTCCACAGCGCCGACGGCGTTCTCGACCCAGCCCGGCATCTCGCCTGCCACCGGGCAGCCCGGCGCGGTCAGGGTCATGTCGATCTTGACCGAGCGGTCGTCCTCGATGTCGATCTTGTAGACGAGGCCGAGCTCGTAGATGTCGGCGGGGATTTCCGGGTCGTAGACTGTCTTCAGCGCCGAGACGATATCGTCGGTCAGCCGCGCCAGCTCATCGGCGGGAATCGTCGAAGCCGAAACCACGCCGTTCGCGGCCGTATCCGGAGCTGTCTCTGCGGTGGTGCTGGCATCTTCCATGGTCGTCACCCGAAGAACTTTCGCGCCTTTTCCAGCGCCTCGGCCAAAGCGTCGACTTCGGCCCTGGTATTATACATGCCGAACGATGCCCTGCATGTGGAGGTCACGCCGAAGCGTTTCAACAGCGGCTGGGCGCAATGGGTGCCGGCACGGACCGCGACGCCCTGCCGGTCGATCACCATCGACACGTCATGCGCATGTATGCCCTGCAATTCGAACGAGATGATGGCGCCCTTGCCCGGCGCGTCGCCGAAGATGCGCAGCGAATTGATGGCGCGCAGCCGTTCGTGCGCGTAATCCTTGAGGTCCGCCTCATGCGCGGCGATGCGATCGCGGCCGACCTTTTCCATATATTCAAGCGCGGCCCCGAGGCCAATGGCCTGCACGATCGGCGGCGTGCCGGCCTCGAAACGATGCGGCGGCTCGTTGTAGGTGACGATGTCCTCGGTCACTTCCTCGATCATCTCGCCGCCGCCCATGAACGGGCGCATGCCGGCGAGAATGTCCTTCTTGCCGTAAAGCACGCCGATGCCGGACGGGCCGTAGACCTTGTGGCCGGTGAAGACGAAGAAATCGCAGTCGAGGTCCTGCACGTCGATCGGCATATGGACCGCGCTCTGGCTGCCGTCCACGAGCACGGGAATGCCACGCGCATGCGCGATGCGCACGATCTCCTTGATCGGAGTCACCGTGCCCAGCGCATTCGACATCTGCGTGATGGCGACGAGTTTTGTGCGCGCAGTCAGCCGCTTTTCGAATTCCTCGATGTGGAACGCGCCGAGATCGTCGACCGGCACCCAGACCAGCTTGGCACCCTGCCTCTCGCGGATGAAATGCCACGGCACGATGTTGGAGTGGTGCTCCATGATCGACAGCACGATCTCGTCGCCCTCGCCGATGTTGGGCATGCCATAGCCATACGCGACCGTGTTGATCGCCGCGGTGGTGTTGGAGGTGAAGACGATGTTGTCGGTGCTCGGCGCGTTCAGAAACCTCTGCACTGACTTCCGCGCGCTCTCATAGGCGTCGGTCGCGGCATTCGACAGGAAATGCAGGCCGCGATGGACGTTGGCGTATTCCTGGCTATAGGCGTGCTGGATGGCGTCGAGCACGGCTTTAGGCTTCTGCGCCGAGGCGCCATTGTCGAGATAGACCAGCGGCTTGCCGTAGACTTCGCGCGACAGGATCGGGAAATCGCGGCGGATGGCCTCGACGTCGTAGGGGGTGGATTCGACTTTCTGGTCCATCACAAGCTCTTCCGAGGCACCGCCTCACTCCGTCCAGCACCCCGCTCGGCGCTGCGCGCCGATCCACCTTCTCTCGCAAGGGGAGAAGACAGGCGCTTACCCGTGCGTCAAAAACCACTCGTCGAGCCGCGCTTCCAGCGCTTCGACGAGCGCCTCGTCTTCCAGTTCCTCGATCACTTCGGCGACGAAGGCCTTGACCAGCAGGCCGCGCGCGCTCTTCTCGTCGATGCCGCGCGCCATCAGGTAGAACAGATGGTCGTGGTCGATCTCGGTGACGGTCGCGCCATGGCCGCAAACGACGTCGTCGGCGAAGATCTCGAGCTCGGGCTTGGTCGAGAACTCTCCGTCATCCGACAGCAGCAGCGTGTTGCAGGCCATCTTGGCGTTGGTCTTCTGCGCATATTGATGCACGTTGATGCGGCCCTGGAAGACGCCGCGCGCCTTGCCGGTCACCACGTTGCGGATCACTTCCGTCGAGGTGGTGTGCGGCACGGCATGGTCGAGCACCATGGTGGTGTCGGTATGGGTGTCGCCGGCCAGAAGGTTGATGCCGCGCAATTTGAAATCGGCGCCCTCGCCGGTCGTGCGCACCACGACCTCCTGGCGCACCAGCCTGCCGCCGGCATTCATAACGAACAGCGTCAGTTTCGCGTCCTTGCCGATATGCGCCTTGAACTGGGCAAGATGCGTGGCGGCATCGGATTGCTCCTGCACGATCAGCCAGGTCACCTCGGCGCCGTCGCCGAGCACGAGCTGGCTGACGGAGCTGGCGAGGCCAGCGCCCTCGCCAGACTGGCGTTCGACGATGGTCGCCCTGGCGCCGGCGCCGACGCGCGTCAGAAGCCGTACATGCGCCTGGCCGCCGGATTGCAGGTTCTGCAGCTCGATCGGCTTTGCCAGTTCGGCGCCGTCGGCGATGTCGACGAAATAGCCATCGGCGACAAAGGCGGTGTTCAGCGCGCCGATCGCGTCATCGGTGCCATAGGGGTCGAGCCCGGGCGCCACGCTGCCATCGGTCAGCTTCTCCAACAGGCGCTGTACCGTGACGCCATCGATCTCGGGAAGTTTCCCATTCGAGACGCCGTTCAGCACCGGCAGCACGGCCGAACCCTCGAAGACCGGCTCAAGCGCCTTCACCGCACCTTCGGCCTCGAAGGCCGGCACCGAAGTCAGCAGCCGGCGCAGGTCGGTATAGTGCCAGGATTCGACGCGCCGCGTCGGCAGGCCATGCTTGATCGCCTCGATCGCGTCGTCGCGCTTGGTCATCACCGCGCCGTCGCCCGGCAGCAGCGAAAGCCGCTCGCCGAAGGCATCGATCAGCGCCGTTTCGGCCAGGGTCCGCTGGGGCTGTGCGTGCATGTTCATCGCTCTCGCCTCGCCTGCTCGCATCTCACGCGGCTTCGCCGATCACGCCGGCATAGCCATTGGCCTCGAGGTCGAGCGCCAGCGACTTGTCGCCAGACTTGATCACCTGGCCCTTGTAGAGCACGTGCACCGAGTCCGGCACGATGTGCTCCAGCAGGCGCTGGTAGTGGGTGATGACGACGATGGCGCGCTCCGGCGAACGCAGCGCGTTGACGCCGTCCGAGACGATCTTCAGCGCGTCGATGTCGAGGCCGGAATCGGTCTCGTCGAGCACGCAGAGTTTTGGTTCGAGCAGCTTCATCTGCAGGATCTCGGCGCGCTTCTTCTCGCCGCCGGAGAAGCCGACATTGAGCGGCCGCTTCAGCATCGCCATGTCCATGTTGAGCGAGGCGGCGGCGTCCTTCACGCGCTTCAAGAATTCCGGGATCTTCAGCGGCTCCTCGCCGCGCGCCTTGCGCTGCTCGTTCATCGCCACTTTCAGAAATTCCATGGTCGCGACGCCCGGTATCTCCATCGGATACTGGAAAGCGAGGAAGATGCCGGCGGTGGCGCGCTCGGCCGGGTCCATTTCGAGGATCGACTGGCCGTTGTAGAGGATGTCACCCTCGGTGACCTCATAGTCCTCGCGCCCGGCGAGGATATAGGACAGCGTCGACTTGCCGGACCCGTTGGGGCCCATGATAGCGGCGACCTCGCCGGCCTGCACCGTCAGGTTCAGGCCGCGGATGATCTCGGTGCCGTCATCGACGATGCGGGCATGGAGGTTTCTGATTTCAAGCATTCTTGTCTACTTTCGCGTTCTTGTTGTTCTCGTCGCCCGGTCCTTGCCGGGATCTCCCTAGAAGTGCGCCCGCAAGATCGCCGGTAACGAACATCCAGCCCAAAAACCCAGCTGCTCCAAGGAAGGCAATCGAACCACCAACATGCTTCACCGAACTCAAACCAAATATTGCGCCTATCAGGGCCACCACGGCACCGCCAATAGCCAGCGTCAACAAGAGCATCAGAACGACGACGACTAAGCTCTTGATCCGCTCGACGAACTTCCCGATCAACCCACGCTGCCTTCCAACGAGATGCCAATCAGCTTCTGCGCCTCGACGGCGAATTCCATCGGCAGCTGCTGGATGACGTCCTTGACGAAGCCGTTGACGATCAGCGCGATCGCCTCTTCCTCGGGGATGCCACGCTGCATGACGTAGAACTTCTGGTCCTCGGAGATCTTCGACGTCGTCGCCTCGTGCTCGAACTGGGCCGTCGAATTCTTGGCTTCCATGTACGGCACGGTGTGCGCGCCGCACTGATCGCCGATCAGAAGCGAGTCGCAGTTGGTGAAGTTGCGGGCGTTGATCGCCTTGCGGTGCGCCGAGACCTGGCCGCGATAGGTGTTCTGCGAGAAGCCGGCGGCGATGCCCTTGGAGATGATGCGGCTCGACGTGTTCTTGCCGAGATGGATCATCTTGGTGCCGCTATCGACCTGCTGGTAGCCGTTCGAGACCGCGATCGAATAGAACTCGCCGCTGGACTCGTCGCCGCGCAGGATGCAGCTCGGATATTTCCAGGTGATGGCCGAACCGGTCTCGACCTGCGTCCACGAGATCTTCGAGCGGTCGCCGCGGCAGTCGCCGCGCTTGGTGACGAAATTGTAGATGCCGCCCTTGCCCTCGGCGTCGCCGGGGTACCAGTTCTGCACCGTCGAATATTTGATCTCGGCATCGTCGAGCGCGACCAGCTCGACCACCGCGGCATGCAGCTGGTTCTCGTCGCGCTGCGGCGCCGTGCAGCCTTCGAGATAGGAGACATAAGCCCCCTCCTCGGCGATGATCAGCGTGCGCTCGAACTGGCCGGTGTTCTTCTCGTTGATGCGGAAATAGGTCGACAGCTCCATTGGGCAGCGCACGCCCCTGGGCACGAAGACGAAGGAGCCGTCGGTAAACACCGCCGAGTTCAACGTGGCGTAGAAATTGTCCGAGGTCGGCACGACCGAGCCGAGATACTTCTTCACCAGTTCCGGGTGCTCGCGGATCGCTTCCGAGATCGAGCAGAAGATGACGCCGGCCTCGGCCAGTTCCTTCTTGAAGGTGGTGACGACGGAGACGGAATCGAACACGGCGTCGACTGCCACGCGGCCCGACTTGTAGACGTTGTCGTTGGCTTCCTCGAGCTCCGAGGTATCCGTCTTCTGCACGCCGGCGAGAATCTCCTGCTCCTTCAGCGGGATGCCGAGCTTCTCGTAAACCTTCAGGATCTCGGGATCGACTTCGCTGAGCGAGGTCGGACCAGGGGTGCTCTTCGGCGCCGCGTAGTAATAAATGTCCTGGAAGTCGATCTTGGGATAGTCGACGCGCGCCCAGGTCGGCTCTTCCAGGGTCAGCCAGCGGCGATAGGCCTCCAGACGCCATTCCAGCATCCAGTCCGGCTCGCCCTTCTTTTCAGAGATGAAGCGAATGATGTCTTCGCTCAGGCCCTTGGGGGCCTTGTCCATCGCGATCTCTGTCTGGAATCCGTATTTATACTGGTCGACGTCGATCTTTCGAACCCGATCGATCGTCTCCTGCACAGCAGGCATAAGCGTTCTCCATCCACGCCGGGGTCAAGGCCCGACAGTTTTCAAACTATGGCACCACCAGTTGGCCACGCATGGGCGGGCCGGGGCGGCGTAAGTTCCATATAGTGCGTCCCGACCGGGAATTCACCCGGCCAATTGAAACGCACGGCTCTACCAGGCCCGGAGGCCCGAATTCCCTTTCGTCGCGCTCAGGCGGCCTTTTCGCCGCCGGCACGACGCCCGGCAATGCCGGCGAGTGCTGCGCGGAACAGCTCGATATCCTCGACCGCCGTCGCGTGGCCGATGGACACGCGCAAGGCACCCAGGCTGTCGCCAAATCCCATGGCCGTGAGCACATGGCTCGGCCCGACCTTGCCCGACGAACAGGCCGACCCTGCCGACAGCGCCACGCCGGCGAGATCGAAGGCAATCTGCGCCGTCTCGGCTTTGACGCCGGGAATAGCGAAGAATGTCGTGTTGGCAAGCCTTTGCGCGCCATTTCCGAAGATTTCCGCGTCCGGCGCCAGGGTTTTTACCAGGACCTCGATCTCGTCGCGGCGCCGCGCCACCAAATCGATGTCGCGCAGACCGGCCAGCGCCTGACGCGCCGCCGCGCCGAAACCAGCGACGGCCGGGAGGTTTTCGGTGCCGGCGCGATGGCCCTTTTCCTGGCCGCCGCCGTTGATCAATGGCTTCGGCATCATCAGATCGGCCGCGGCGACGATGGCGCCGACCCCCTTGGGGCCGCCGATCTTGTGCGACGACAGGATAAGATAATCGGCGTAACCGGCTGACATATCGATCAGAATCCGCCCGGCCGCCTGCACGGCGTCGATCACCAGCACGCCACCCGCCGCCCTGACGATTTCGGCGATGCGCTCGACAGGCTGGATAACGCCGGTCTCATTGTTGGCGGCATGGATCGCGACCAGCGGCAGGCCGTCGCTCTTGTCGTGCGCGGCGAGAACCGCAGCCAGTTCATCGAGATCGGCGATTCCATTTCGATCGACGCCGATGCGGGTCATCTGCGCCGCTGGGAAGCGTCCACCATTAAGAACGCAAGGGTGGTCTGCCTCCGAGACATAGAGTCGGCTCATGCGGACGGTGCCGCGTCCCATCTGCCAGTCCGGCGTCAGCAGGGTCGCAGCGGCTTCGGTCGCGCCCGACGTGAACACGACATGCGCGGCCTTGGCATTCACCAATGCAGCGACGTCGCGCCTTGCGTCCTCGATGAGGCGGCGCGCGGCGCGGCCCTCCGTGTGGACCGAGGACGGATTGGCGGCACCCAGCGCGGCAATCATCGCCGAGCGCGCCTCTTCAAGCAGCGGCGCGCTGGCGTTGTAGTCGAGATAGGCGCGAGTTGCGGCCATTTTCCTTCAATTGGTCCCGTCGAAAGCCATTCGCCAAGGGTAGCGCGTTATTTCCTTGAAATCGCAAGGCAAGCCGTCCTATTTACGCGGCTTGCGGAAAGGGGCGGTCGAGCCAGCGGGTTTCGGCCACCCAGTTTTGAACAATTCTAAACTAGCTTCTAAGAAGACGCTTGCCCGGCGTCAAGGCCACAGAAGCTGGGGCCAGCGGAAGAGTTGTTCCGGGCTGAGCGCGTTCGTTTGCCACGTGGAGTATTTTATGCCTGAGGTCATTTTTGCCGGTCCGGCCGGTCGCCTGGAAGGTCGCTACCAGCCTTCCAAGGAAAAGAGCGCGCCGATCGCCATCGTGCTGCACCCGCACCCGCAGTTCGGCGGCACGATGAACAACAAGATCGTCTACGACCTCTTCTACATGTTCCAGAAGCGCGATTTCACCACGCTTCGCTTCAATTTCCGCGGCATCGGCCGCAGTCAGGGCGAGTTCGACCACGGCACCGGCGAATTGTCGGACGCGGCGGCGGCGCTGGACTGGGTGCAGTCGCTGCATCCGGATTCCAAGAGCTGCTGGGTCGCCGGCTATTCGTTCGGTTCGTGGATCGGCATGCAGTTGCTGATGCGCCGGCCGGAGATCGAGGGCTTCATCTCGATCGCGCCGCAGCCCAACACCTACGACTTCTCGTTCCTGGCGCCCTGCCCGTCGTCGGGCCTCATCATCCACGGCGACGCCGACAAGGTGGCGCCGCCCAAGGACGTGCAGGCGCTGGTCGACAAGCTGCATACCCAAAAGGGCATCACCATCACGCAGAAGACCTTGCCCGGCGCAAACCATTTCTTCGCTAATGACGCCGACCTTCTGCTGCAGGAATGCGCCGACTATCTCGACCGCAGGCTGGCGGGCGAGCTGGCCGATCCGAGGCCGAAGCGGCTGAGATAAAGCGTCTTATGGGTGGTCGGCGCTGAGCCGGCCGCTCTGTTTCGCCGTCAATTCCTTTCGCCGAGCCGCGTTGGGCCATCCCAGCCGGAATGTCCTCTTG